>RECX01000317.1 GCA_007693825.1 Balneolaceae bacterium | reverse complement strand
CAGGTTGATTCCGAAGTCTTCATCGCCCAGGCCCGTGCCAACGAGTTTGAAGTGGTGACGGATATTGAGGCGGCCAACGTGCTGGTAATCAACACCTGCGGATTCATCGAGGATGCCAAGCAGGAGTCGATTGATCACATCCTGCAGGGCGTTGAACTGAAAAAACAGGGCAAGCTTGAGCGGCTTCTGGTGATGGGGTGCCTGTCGGATCGTTATCTGGTCGACCTGCGCGCGGACATCCCCGAAGTCGACAAGTATTTCGGAAGCAGCCACACCTCGCTGCCCGAGGTGCTCCGGGAGCTTGGCGGGCGTTACCGCAAGGAGCTTGTCGGCGAGCGGATGCTGACCAACCCGTCGCATTACGCCTACCTGAAAATTTCGGAGGGATGCGATCAGAAGTGTTCGTTTTGCGCGATACCGATCATGCGGGGCGGACATGTTTCGCGTCCGGTCGACGAATTGCTCATCGAGGCGAACAAACTGCGGGCCAAGGGGGTCCGTGAGCTGGTGCTGATCGGCCAGGACCTTACGTGGTACGGACTCGATCTTTACGGCAAACGCACGCTGGCCGACCTGCTCAGGCAGCTGTCGGATGTCGGTTTCGAGTGGATCCGGCTTCAGTATGCATACCCGGCCAAGTTCCCGATGGACATCCTCCCGGTCATCCGCGAGCGCGGGAATATCTGCAAATACCTGGATATGCCGGTGCAGCATGCCAGTACCGAAGTGCTGAAATCCATGCGGCGCGGCATGAGCGGACCGCGGATGCGGGAGCTGCTCCACCGGATCCGCGAGGAAGTGCCCGGCATCCGGCTGCGGACGACACTGATTGTCGGCTATCCCGCCGAGACGCAGGAGCATTTTGCGGAGCTGCTCGATTTCGTCCGCGACATCCGTTTTGAGCGGCTGGGTTGCTTTGCCTATTCGCAGGAAGAGGCCACAACGGCTTATGAACTGGGGGATCCGGTCCCGGCGGCAGAGAAGCAGCGCCGGGTCAGGGAGCTGATGGCCGTCCAGGAAGAAATTTCAAAAGAGCACAACGAGGCGCTGATCGATCGGGAGCTTCCGGTGCTGATTGACCGTATCGAAGACGGTATCGCTTACGGGCGCACCGAATGGGACACCCCGGAAGTCGACAATGAGGTCATCATCCAGGGTGCCGACCCCGGGTTTGCCTCCCGCGACCTGCACGCCGGATCGTTTTACAACGTGCGCATCGTGGATGCCGAGGCGTTTGACCTGTTCGGGGTCATTACGGGCCGCCGTTGACTTTCCACAGCCACTCACATTCCTGAAACCACTTAATGCAATCCTCACATCCATGAACATTCTACTCACCGGCGTTACCGGCTACATCGGGAAGCGGCTGCTGCCCGTCCTTGTCGAAAACGGCCACACTGTCATCTGCTGCGTGCGCGACCGGAGCCGGCTGAACCTGGGCCGGGACCTGGCGTCGAAAGTTTCGGTGGTGGAGGCGGATTTCCTGGACCCGGACAGCCTGGCAGCCATCCCTGAGGACATTGACGGGGCGTACTATCTGGTGCATTCCATGTCCTCCCATTCCGGTGATTTTGAGGATATGGAGCGCAAATCGGCGGAAAATTTCCGGGACCGCATGAACCGGACGCAGGTGCGGCATGTGATCTATCTGAGCGGCATCATCAATGACAAGAACCTGTCGAAGCACCTGGCATCGCGCAAGCAGGTGGAGGATATCCTGGGCTCAGGCCGCTATGCGCTTACGACGCTGCGCGCCGGTATCATCATCGGGTCGGGAAGCGCCTCGTTCGAGATCATCCGCGACCTGGTGGAAAAACTGCCGGTGATGATCGCCCCGCGCTGGCTCAAAACACGCTCGCAGCCGATTGCCGTGCGGGATGTGATTTCGTTCCTGGAACGCTGTCTGGGCGACGAGCGGACCTGGAACCGGAATTTCGACATCGGCGGACCGGACGTGCTCACCTACAAGGAGATGCTGATGCAGTACGCGCGGGTCCGCGGGCTTCGGCGGGCGATTTTCTCCGTGCCGGTGCTCACGCCCAAACTTTCCTCCTACTGGCTCTATTTTGTCACATCCACAAGCTATTCGCTGGCGGTGAAGCTGGTCGACAGCATGAAAGTGGATGTCACCTGTCGCGACAACGACCTGGCTGAGATGCTGGGTATCGAGCCCATGCCGTATCCACGGGCTGTTTCGCTCGCCTTCGAGAAAATCGAACAGAACGCGATCCTGTCCAGCTGGAAGGATTCCCTGATCAGCGGACGGTTGCGGACAGGTCTAGGGCAGCACATCCAGGTACCCAAATTCGGCTGCTTCAAAGACAGAAAAGAGCGTCCGATCCGCGACAGGGAGCGTATTTTGGGACGTATCTGGTCCATCGGAGGCGACACCGGCTGGTACTATGGCGACTGGCTCTGGGGGATGCGCGGGTTCCTCGACAAACTGTTTGGCGGCGTGGGCCTGCGCCGGGGGCGAACATCGCTGGATGATATCAACACTGGTGATACGCTCGATTTCTGGCGGGTGCTTCTGGCGGACAAGGCCGGGGGACGCCTGCTCCTTTATGCCGAAATGCGCCTGCCGGGAGAAGCGTGGCTGGAGTTTCGCATCGAGGACGACCGGCTGATCCAGGAAGCCACGTTTCGTCCGCGCGGCGTCTGGGGCCGACTCTACTGGTACATGGTGCTTCCTTTTCATTTCTTCATTTTCAACGGGATGATCAACAAGCTGACGAAATCACCCTGATGCTGTTGTGAGATTCCTCCGGAGCCATTCCCGGACCTTACCGGAAGCACTCCCGTTGCCATGTGCCGCCGCCAACACCTTCGCCTTGAAAAGCACTTCAAATCTTATATCTTGACTGGTATGGGAATGATTATTCGGATGCATTGCATGCAGTTATCAGCAGGGAGGACCCAATGCACACCGGGCACAAAATGTTCTTTTATTTATTAAAAAAACAACCGCTCCCGAGGGACATTAATATGAAACCACATCTGGTACTATCTTTTTTCTTTCTGATAATTTTCTACAGCAGCAATTCATTCGCCCAACAGCAGCCCGACACGCCATTCGCACCTGATTTCTTCCCGTTCTCCGTCTGGTACAGCGGCGGTGATGCAAGGGCACCCATGCTTTCGGAAATCACTTCGGAATCCCGGACCCGGTGGGGCCGCGACCTGGCCGAAATCAAGGGACTGGGTTTCAATACCGTCCGCACGTGGGTGGAATGGCAGCGCGCCGAGCCGCGACCCGGCGAATACAACTTCGACAATCTGCGCCTCCTGATGGAACTGGCCGAGGAGGTCGGACTGAAGGTGTTCATCCAGTTTTACGTTGATTCGGCGCCCGACTGGGTTGGCCAGCAGCATCCCGAAGCGAAGTTCAAGGCACAGGACGGGACCGTGATCGAGTCGCAATCCGCCCCCGGTTTCTGTACCGATCATGACGCGGTTCGTGACGCGGTTTTGAATTTTTACACGGAGACCGCACGCGTCGCGAATGAGTACGAAAGCTTTTACGGCTGGGATCTCTGGAGCGAGCCGCACATCATCAACTGGGCCAATATCGACTATGTGGCCAACGCCCAGTTCTGCTACTGCCCATCCACCCAGGCCCGTTTCCGCGACTGGCTGCGCGGAAAATACGGCACATTGGATGTGCTGAACACCGCCTGGCATCGCGCCTTCCTTTCGTGGGATGATGTGAGTCCGCCCCGCTTCAGCACCATCCTGAGCTACACCGATTACATCGACTGGAAGACGTTCATCTACGAAAAACTGGCCGCCGATTTGCGCATGCGATATGACGCGGTGCGCGAGGCCGATCCGCAAAACGTGATCACTTCCCATGCGGCCGTATCCTCCATTATTATCTCTCCGCACATGGGTGTGGGCGCTACGGACGATTTTCTGATGTCCGAACAGGTCGATTTCTACGGTGTGTCGCTTTACCCGAAGCACAACCATCCCGACCGTCACTGGCCCGCCTGGCGCGTCATGAACATGATGGATTTCACCCGCAGCGCCAACCGCAACAACGAGGGTTGGTACGTCGGCGAGCTGCAGGCCGGCAAGGGCACCATCGGCCTGATCGTCAGCGATCCCGTCACGCCGGGCGACCACCGCGTGTGGATCTGGTCCGCCATCGCAAAGGGTGCCAAAGCCATCAACATCTACGCCTGGTATCCGATGTCGTCCGGGTATGAATCGGGTGGATACGGCCTGGTGAATCAGGACGGTTCCCTGACGCGGCGCGCAATGGAAGCCGGTTATCTTGCGTCATTGGTGGACAAGAACCAGGAGCTGTTTCTTGACGCGCAACCGGTCCGGTCCGAAGTGGCCATCGTCTACAATCCACTGTCACAGATGGTAGGCGGGGCGCAGCGGCGCGCCGATCATCCCATGGCGCATCACAACTCGCTCATCGGTTACTACCGGGTCTTCGCCGAGAACAACATCCCGGTGGACTTCATCCACCGAAAGGAACTGGAGTCCGGGGACCTTTCGCAGTACAAGCTCATTATCCTCCCCTGGTCGCTCATGCTTACGCAGGATGCGGCCGACGGCCTGAAGCAGTTTGTCGCGGATGGCGGCCATGCGGTCGGAGAAGCGCGCATCGGATGGAACGACGACCGGGGGTACGCTTCGGAACATATCCCGGGCATGGGATTGCACGAGGTGTTTGGTGTGCGTGAGAAGGAAGTGTACATGCGCGAGCGTGACATTGCGCTGATACCGCACAAGAGCGAGCATCCGGTCTGGAACTACTTCTATCATCCCGGACAGATGGCTGCCGCTCATCGCCATACCTGGCAAGATACCCTGAAGGGAACCCTGTATGGCAAGTCGCTCGAGCTTATCAGCGACAATGCGGAGGTGCTCGCACATCTTGACATGACGGGTGATCCCGCCATTGTGGCCAACCGCTACGGCGAGGGCGGGACCATCATGATCGGTTCATTCATGGGAATGGCCAATTTCCCGGACACGCGTCCCGTCAACAACACATTCATCCTCGGCATGGCCGACTGGGCCGGCGTCAACAAACCGGTGGTCACCAACATGGACAAAGTTTCGCGCACTCCGCTTGTGACGCGCGTTCAGCGCAATTCCGAAGGCGATTACCTGCTGTTTCTGATCAATCACGGAACATCCGATGTCCGGCCCAGGGTTACGCTGCCGGTGGATGAGGCCGGATCCTATCGCATCCGCGAACTCATTACGGGAGAACGCTCCCTGCAGACGGCCCGGGGTTCCGGTGATAAAAACGAGCTTCGGTTGGATCCGGTCGTGCCCGGACGCGATGTGCGTATCATGCACATTGATCTGCGCACATTTTGACGCAGCACGATAAAGAAACGGTCTGCAAACCAGACTTGATGCCAACGCTTTATGCCAACGCTTAATGCCAACGCTTTATGCCAACACTTAATGCCAAAACCTGATGGCATGACTTTACGCCAGCACTTCATGCCAACACGTGATGACAGAAATTAATGCCAGCATTTAATGCCAGCACATGATGCAATAATTAATGTAAAACTTGATGCCGACACACCTGGTATCATTTCATGATTCCCAGGGCCTGAGCTTGCCGGGAGCGGCCGCCCGCACCAGTGCGCGGGCGAGCACCAGGGTGGAATCGATGACGGGCAACCCTTCGATGGTGGTTTCCCGATAAGCCAGCGGGAACTCGGTACAACCGAAAACAATGGCCTCTGCACCCCTGTTTTTGAGGGACCGGCACGTATCCGTAAGAATTTCGACTGCTTTTGGCGAGATGCCGTCGGACGCTGCTTTGATTCCGTATTCCTGGTGGTATATGGCCGACTGAAGCACTTCCTGCTCCTCGTCCGTGGTGTTCTGGACCTCTATACCGAACTGCTCCAGATACAGATAGAGACCTGCCGCACGGGTACCGGTAGTCCCGGCAATCCCCACTTTCCGGATGCCGGTAAATTCATAGGTCATGAACCACGCCACTTCCCGGATCATGTGCAGCAGTCCGAGTCCGCTCCGGTTTTCCCTGAGCACTTCGGAAATCCGGTCGAAAATTACGGGCGAGTGCGCCGAATTGCAGGCCATGCCGGCCACCGTGACGCCTGCGCGCTCCATGTTCAGCAGGATCCGGGCGATGGCATCGGCGGGGTTCTGTTCGTGGTTGGCTTTGTAATCGGAACTGGGATCGCTGCCGGGGCTGGTTTCGGCACCGGGGCTGACTTTGCTGTCGGAGCTGCTTTCGGCAGCTGCCTGCTGTCTGAGAATGAACTCTGTGCGGTCGCCGATCTCATCCGGAAACGAGAAGAGCACCATGGGCAGGTGATCCTGGTCGGACGCCGCCATGGTCTGTGAGATAACCCTGGATGCCAGGTCCACCCCGGCCACGGGCCCCATCCCCCCGACAATCCCGATAATCTGCTTTTCCGTACCCTTGTCCATGACTTGCCTCCTTAATTTGAAAACCGGTCGTTCAGATGACGCATGTTGTAGTGGTCCATGACTTCGATCACTTTGTCCAGCGGGATGGCCTCCATGTGGTTGCCGTCGCGTCCGGTCACGCTTCCGGACATGAAAAGCGCGTTGTAGATGGCCTCCTGCGTGGCTTCTTCCACGGCCTGGAACAGCGGATTCATTTCGTTGTTGCCGATCAGGGCAGGCGCGGGATCCACCAGGCGTATTCCGCCGGGCGGTATGGTGTACGCGGTTGAGAAGGCGATGGCGAAATCGCCGGAGAAGTTGGACATGTAGCCGACCGTGCGGCCCATTCCCATGAATGAGCGTTTGGCCATGCGCCGAAGGTTCCGGTCCGACAGCGGCGCGTCGGTGGCTATGATGATCATGGCCGAGCCGTCGTCTTCTTCCAGCCGGCTGCTTTTCAACTGGTCCTGCTTCCGTCTCTCCGGCCGCTGCATCTGCCCCTCCCGCTGCATCTGCTCCTGCTCCTCAAGGCGGCTGCCTTTCATCTGGCCATTCCCCTGCTGTTGCATCCGGTCCATTTCGCGCGTGAAGGGTACGCCGTTGATGTACAGGTCGCGGCCGAAATTGGACTGCACCAGCACGCCCACGGTATATTCCTGTCCGCCGATCGGGGTTGTGACGCGCGAGGCGGTGCCGATGCCCGATTTGTAGCCGAAACTGCGCGTGCCGGTGCCGGCGCCCACGCTGCCCTCGGCCACCTTGCCCGTTGCCGCCGATTCGATGGCCCGGAACACATCCTCAGCCCTGACGTGCTGCCCGCGGATGTCATTCAGGAAGCCGTCATTGGTCTCGCCGACCAGCGCGTTCACCGATCGCACGTCCTCGTTGCCTTCCTGCGCCAGGACCCAGGCCGCCGTCGCCTCCACCGCGGTGCCGACGCTCAGCGTGTTGGTCAGGACGATGGGCGTCTCTATGTTGCCGAGCTCATCCACCTGAAGCGATCCGGCCATCTTGCCGAAGCTGTTGAAGTTGTAGATGGCGCCGGGCACTTTCTGCCGGAAGATGTTGCCGCCGTGCGGGAGGATGGCGGTGACGCCGGTGCGGATGTGGTCGCCTTCGATGCGGGTGGCGTGTCCGACCCTGACGCCGGGCAC
>RECX01000262.1 GCA_007693825.1 Balneolaceae bacterium | reverse complement strand
GAAGACAAATACTCGTAGAATTCTACGAATGCAATGAAGAGGTGCTCAATGATGTAGCACAGATTGAAGCAATTTTACTCGAGGGAACCCGGGCATCGGGTGCTTCCATAATTTCTCATAAATTTCACAAGTTCAGTCCCCACGGTGTAAGCGGAATGGTGGTGATTGCCGAATCCCACGTTGCCATTCATACCTGGCCGGAGTACGCTTATGCTGCTGTTGACATATTTACTTGTGGTGAAACCATTGATCCCTGGATCATCCAGGAGCACCTGAAGGAACATTTCGAGTCCAGGAACACCTCTGCAATGGAGCTCAAGCGAGGGATGTTCAAGGTGGCAGAGGGACAAAAACTGCTTTTCAAGCCAGAAAACGCTGCCAAGTTCAGCAACTGACAGACAGTCCCCATCCATGACTGCACCGCAGATAACACGTGTTCAGCGGGATGGAATGATCGTCTTTGGGGTCTTAAGACATCACATGGAACGATGTCAGCGTAACCCGGCCATATGGAAAGCGATGTTCCCAAATGAACGTGTTCCGCCGAAGCATCACAATCCGCACATTTTCAGATCAGTATCATCAAATAATATTTTCATTTATCTACGTAACGGAGCTGTCATACATGAATATGGTTTCCACACCCAATATTTTCTGCCTGGTCAAAGGGGCAGGAGAAGGGCGAACGCTGCTGAATGCCTTTGACCAGGCGCTTCTGACCGCCGGTGTCGGCGATACCAACCTGGTCCGCATGAGCAGTATCGTGCCTCCCGGCGCCAAACAACGCAAATCGATTACGCTTCCCAAGGGCGGACTCATTCCTGTTGCCTATGCCCACATCGACTCCGGCAAGCCGGGGGAAGTGATTTCGGCAGCTATTGCCGTCGCCTTGCCGGAGGATCCGGATCTGGCCGGTGTGATCATGGAATACGAGGCGAAAGCGCCATTGGCAGAGGTTGAGGAAATCGTGCGTCAGATGGCTCAGGATGCGTTTGAGTACCGAAACCGGAAACTGGGCGCCCTTTTCTCCACCGGCGTGGAACACACCGTGGAATCGTGTGCTGCCGTCTTTGCCGGCGCTGTTCTTTGGTATGAATAACCCTAATCAGGATCTGCATGCAGTTTAACGAATATTACAACGGCCGGACGGGACTCACTGTCGGTGTCAACAAAGTCCTGTTTTCTGAAGAAACCCCCTACCAGAAAGTTGAAATCCTTGAAACGGATACATGGGGCAACATGATGACCATTGACGGAATGGTCATGCTTTCGGAGAAAGACGAATTCGTCTATCATGAAATGCTTGCCCATGTGCCGATGTTCGCCCATCCGAAACCCCGCCGGGTGCTGATCATTGGCGGCGGCGACGGCGGCACGGCACGGGAAGTGCTCCGGCACCCCTCCGTGGAGCATGTCGATATGGTCGAAATAGACGAAGCGGTAGTCCGTGCCGCAAAGCAGTACCTGCCGGATGTCGGCGATTTTGACAACCCGAAACTGCATGTCCGTTTTGAGGATGGGATCACATTCGTGGAAAAGGTGTCAGACCCCTACGATGTGATCATCATCGACGGATCGGATCCGGTGGGACCTGCGGTCGAACTGTTCAGCGAATCCTTTTACCGGAATTGCTATAACGCGCTCACGCCACAGGGCATCCTTTCATCCCAGACCGAAAGTCCCTGGGTTCCGTCCTATCATCCGGCCATACGAAAACTGTTTCAATCCCTGGATACGATTTTCGATGTATCGCGGATGTACCTGGCCTATATTCCGCTCTATCCGTCCGGAATGTGGTCGCTTGCCTACGCCTCAAAGGGCCTGCATCCGCATGATCCGGAAGTCTTGGACCGGGTTGTAAAAGGCACCACATCCATGGATGATTCGTTACGTTACTATAATCCGGAAATTCACCAGGGGTCGTTTGCACTGCCGGGATTTGTCCGGGAAATTCTACGCTAACTCCACGATATGCTCATTCTCTCTTATGTCATTGCTGTATTGTTTGCGGCAGCGGCGGCAGAGGGGAGCGGAACGGATTTATATCCTCAGCAGGCATCCACCGGTTATTCGGACGAGGTTACGGTCCGTTACTTCAAAAACGGCCGGGCCGCCGAGCCACCCGTCCCGCTGGCCGAATCCCTGCATGGTGCTTTGGTGCATGACAGCAGGCGGGTTGAGGAAACCGTGAAAGAAATCCTTGCTACGCATCTTTACGATGCCGGCTATTTTTCAGCCGAAATTGACAGTATCACTTATCCGGGAATCCGTGCTGAGATCGCTCCAACCATATACATCCATGTAACAACAGGATGCCGCTATCGCATAGGAGCGCTCAACTACCGGGTAGCAGATAAGGAACCGGAGTTGCTGGACCGTTTTGTGTCATTCTACGGAGAAGGGGATGAGTATGACCGCACGGCGCTGGAAAGTGAATTCCGTCGCGCTATACGGCATATGGAGAATCAGGGATATCCGCTGGCACGTTTGCAGATCACCGGTTTTCACCCGGATCACGCCTCGTGCACGGTGGACATTGACGCCGAACTGGAGGCCGGCCGGGCGATGACGGCCACCGGCGTGGTCACGAATCCGGTGAAGCAGATACGGCCCGATTACATCCAGACAGCGTCAGGTGTCCGGGAAGATGACACAATCACCCCCGACCTGTTCCGCAGGGGTCGCCGAAACCTTGAAAACACCGGCTTTTTCCGGCAGGTAAGCGAAGGTGACCTGCTGATCAGGGATGGAGACACGTACATCTACTACGACGTGGAAGAACAACGAGCCAACCATTTTGACCTGATGTTCGGCTATGTCCCGGGCCAGGCAACCGGAAATGATATTGTCGGACGCGGCGAAATGTTGATTCGCAACGTGGGGTGGACCGGCAGCACCCTCCAGCTCATGTTTGAACGCCTGGATAATATGGTCACAAGGCTGGAATCGGGTTTTGAACGCGAATGGATCATGGGCCAGCCTCTTGGCTCCGGTATCGACTTTCGCTTCGTACAGCAGGATACCAGCTACCAGATACGCGAAATCCATCTCATGGGCACATACCGTCGCACACCCGAGCGGCGTTACTCCCTTCATCTTGGCCAGCAAAACGTATCTGCAAACGACGATCCGGCCCTGAACATAACCGTTCTGGACGGGGTGACGCGCACAGCGGGATTCGGTTTCCGGTTCGACAATACCGACAGCCGCTTCACTCCCCGGCGCGGCATGTTCTTTGACCTGTATGTGGAGTCCGGATTCCGGCGCATCGACGATGTCCGGGCCGAAGAACTCGGAAGCCGGGGCACCATGATGCAGCAACGGGTCCGTTCATCCCTCAAAACCTACTACAGCCCGTTTGCAAGGCAAATACTCGCTCTTGGCATTCATGGCGCACTGATCGAATCACCCGAATACACCGAAACGGATGTCATGCCGCTGGGCGGCTCCCGGTCCATACGCGGCTACCGGGAAGAGCAGTTCCGGGTTGCCAGGTATGCCTGGTCGGAATTGGAATACCGCTATTTGCTGGATCCCTATTCGCACGCCTTTGTTTTTGGTGCTGCTGGTGGATACGAACGGCCGGCCATGCTGGGCAGGGTGGAGGACAGCTCCTCCGGCTGGCTTTACTCGGGTGGATTCGGTTTTCGCTTCCAGACGCCGATCGGCCTCATGCAGTTCACCTACGCCGTGTCGGCGGAAGACCCCCTGCATAACGGCAAAGTCCATTTCAGCCTTACCGCCGGATTTTAGGAGGCGGCCGCATCCACGACCGGCAACCGCATCCACAAGCGGCATCCACGACCGGTGGCCGCATCCACCATTCACATCCACGAGCGGATGCGTTCACACCTCATCATCAAGCCAGCGTGATACCAGGGGTTGGTAGGTGTCCGTGCGGCGGTCCCTGAAAAAGGGCCACGTAGTCCGGTGGCGATCCTGGGACTGCAGCTCAATCTGACAGGAGATTACCGCTTCCTGCGTGCCGCCCTCAACCAGCACTTCGCCGAAGGGGCCGCTCACAAAGGAGTGTCCCCAGAAGGCGAGCCGCTCCTCGGTGCCTGTCCTGTTCACGGAGGCGACATGGCATCCGTTTGCAATGGCGTGGCTCTTCTGGATGGTTTGCCATGCATCCAGGTACCGATTTGCCAGCTCGCCGGACTCCTCGGGCAGGGAGGCTATGGCGGTGGGGTAGACCAGCAGGTCGGCGCCCATCATCGCCGTGATCCTTGCGGCCTCGGGATACCACTGATCCCAGCAGATCAGAACGCCGATTTTCCCGTACCGGGTGGCAAAGACAGAATATCCAAGGTCGCCGGGAGTGAAATAGTATTTTTCGTGAAAACCGGGATCCTCCGGGATGTGCATTTTGCGGTATTTGCCGAGGTATTTGCCATCGGCGTCGATGACGACAGCCGTATTGTGATAAAGTCCGGGCGCCCGTTTTTCAAACAGTGAGGCCACAATGACAACCTCCAGCTCGCCGGCAAGGCTCTCAAGTTCTCCGGTCAACGGTCCCGGGACCGGCTCCGCCCAATCAAAAAACCGGTCATCCACCTCCCTGCAGAAATAGGGCCAGGCAAACAGCTCCTGGAGGATGATGACCTGCGCTCCCCCGGCGGCGGCTTCCCGGATTTTTTGGAACGTATTCCGGATGTTGGATTCGATATCGTCGGAGCACGAGGTCTGGATCAGAGCCAATGTTATTGGTTTTTCGGCCATGTAATCTGTTTTTTTGTGGATTTTTTTTGTGAATTGACTTCTGGATATGATTGCAGATGACACTGGTGAGAAGTGCCGCGTAACTTTGTTTTAGCTACGAAATCGTTTTTCCTGCAAAATCCCATAGCGGTTTCACTGTCTGGCATAAGATACAAAAAAAAGCTCCTGCTGCGGGTCGACAACAGGAGCCAAGGCAAAATGCCTCTTAGGGGTTGCACTCAAAACGCCGGACTGAAACTCAGTCTGACGTGCTCTCTTCCTGATGAAAAGTTTCAGGGTTGATATGGTAAATTCATGCAACAGATTCAAAATCAAACACTTGATTAACTTAAGCAAAAACAGTCGCAATTGCAACCTGGTTTCATCTACTTTTTTTTATCGTTTGCTAAGCAGTTCAATAGAAATTATATTTTCTGCGTTATTGAGATGGTGCCCCATAGTTGCATCGCAGGTACCTGGCGTCACATTATCCCTGACCGGGATTCACATCCAAATGAAAGATCACACATGAGTAAAGCTGGAAAACGACAACGATCGCGCAGAAGGAAAAAGGGTCCGGTAATGCCGATGCTGCTGACGGCATACAATTATAAAATTCTGGCCATCGGTGTTCTCTGTGTGTTACTTGGTTTCGGGGGTATGTACATAGAAGGGCAGCAGTACGGCATCTATTCACTTTACATCGCTCCGCTGCTCGTGATGGCCGGCTTTATTCTTGTTGCCTATGCTGTTTTCAAGACGCCCCCCGGGCAGATGCCGGATGAAACCGGACAAGAGCAGAATAAAGAGCACACAGCCGGCTGAAACCGGACAAGAGCAGAAAAAAAGACTCACACCCGGCAGAATGCCTGAAGCCGGCATTTTCAGGTTGTCCGGCGGTTTCCTATCTTCTTTCAATTTTCCGATTCCGGCTGGGACCAAATGCGGCCTGCCGTTACGGCAAAGTCATCACTGACCCGGCGGGTCAGGATTCCATTGATTATTTGCAGCCGTCACTGCCTGTGAACACGATCTCTCCTGACCGGGACGGTTGACAAAAATCATAAAAAGAAATTCATATGCCCTGGTACAAGACACTCCACTGGCAGATACTGACTGGCTTGATCGCCGGACTTATCTGGGGAATTTTTGCTTCGCTTACCGGACTGCAAACATTTACAATGGATTACATCCAGCCGTTCGGCACCATTTTCATCCGGATGCTGCAGCTGGTTGCCATACCGCTTGTAATCGCCTCGCTCATAGTGGGGATCACCAACCTGAACGACCTGACGAAACTTTCACGCATGGGTGGAAAGACCATCGGGATTTACATGGTGACCACCGTTTTTGCCATAACCATCGGTCTGACGGTGGTAAATATATTCCAGCCCGGCAAAGTGCTTCCGGAAGAGACCCGTGACAGTCTTTTTGCCAGTTATCAGGAAAGCATAGAGGGACAGGAGGAAGCGGCTACCGAATTGCTGGAACGGAGTCCGCTGCAGTTTATCGTGGATATTGTGCCTTCAAATTTTTTCGCGGCCGCATCGGATAATGCCAATATGCTTCAGATTGTGTTCGTGGCACTGATTATCGGTATCGGTCTGATGAAAATCCCCGAGGAAAAATCCCGTGTCCTGGTGAATTTCTTCGATGCGCTCAATGACGTGATCATCCAGATCGTGGGAATGATCATGAAAATTGCTCCCTACGGAGTTTTTGCACTGATCGCGTCGGTAATTGTCGACCTCGGCGGAGAGGATCTGCGTGGCACCCTGGAGATACTGCAGGCGCTGCTTGTTTACGTGCTGGTGGTACTTGCCGGCCTGCTGCTCCATGTGGCCATTGTATACACCACTCTGTTCAAGCTGTTCAGCAATATGTCCATGTGGAATTTCCTGAGGGGGATCCGTCCGGCACAGCTGCTCGGCTTCAGTACCAGCTCCAGTCTTGCCACGCTTCCCCTGACCATGGAGCGGGTGGAAAAAAAGCTTGGCGTTCATGAAGAGGTCGCCAGCTTCGTCCTGCCGGTCGGGGCGACAATAAATATGGACGGCACCAGCCTCTACCAGGCTGTTGCGGCTGTGTTTATTGCGCAGGCCGTGGGCATCGACCTGACCCTGTCGCAGCAGCTCATCATCGTCGTCACCGCCACGCTGGCTTCCATCGGAACAGCGGGAGTGCCGGGAGCCGGGATCATCATGCTGGTGATCGTACTGCAGGCTGTTGAAGTTCCCGTGGAAGGGATCGCGCTTATCCTGGGCGTGGACCGGATCCTGGATATGGCCCGGACCGCCGTGAACATCACCGGTGATGCCGCCGTATCTGTTGCCGTTGCCAGCACGGAAGGACGGCTCGGCCCCGGCCACTTTGACGATTAACCTTGGAAAATGATGGCGGGACAATAAAAACGGTTCCCTGTACGATTACACTTATTTATTGGCAACCGGCAGAACCTTTTGTCAACCTGCAGTATTTACTGTAAATCTGCAGAACCTGTTGCCAACCGGCAGGACTTTTTGTTATCCTGCATAATTTATGTCCACCCTATATCCACCCGCTGAACTACCACTGAAAATATGTTTCTGACAGCCGTTTTTACTATTCTGATGGTGTTACCTGGCGCATTCCACGAAGCAGGATCAGAGAAGGGTGACCGTGAAAAGCACACGGAATTTGAACAGCAGCTCAATTCGGGAATTGCCGCATTTTACCGTACGGAATGGGAAGAGGCACGGTCAATTTTCCAGGCATTGCAAAAGCAACGGGATGAAGACCCCAGACCGTACTTTTTTGAAGCCATGCTTCCATTCTGGAAATACTTTTTTGCCGATGAGTGTCCGGAAGCAGCACATCATTTTCTGCAGAAATCGGAAAAAGCTATTGAAGTCGGGAAAAAAAGGATGAAATCGACACCGGAAGATACGACTACGGTGTTGA
>RECX01000315.1 GCA_007693825.1 Balneolaceae bacterium | reverse complement strand
TAAAAGGTCGCTCGAAAGTCTACGAGGCCATCGTGAAAGGTGAAAATCTGCCGGATGGAACCACTCCGGAGTCCTTTAATGTGCTGGTAAGAGAACTTCAGGGTCTGGGACTCGAAGTAACCATAGATTAGGACAGACAGGTTTCTCACTGAAAGCGAACAGTTAATTTTTTCAAACATTTAACGGAGGTACTTCCTTGCCGTTTACCAAAAGCGAATCAGTCACAAAAGATTTCAGGCATATTCGTGTTTCCCTTGCATCGGCCGAATCGATCCTTTCCCGGTCGAACGGGGAGGTGCTTAATCCTGAAACAATCAACTATCGTACGTTCAAACCGGAAAAGGACGGTTTGTTCTGCGAAAAAATCTTTGGTCCGGTCAAAGACTGGGAATGCCATTGCGGTAAATACAAGAGGATCCGCTACAAGGGGATCATCTGCGACCGCTGTGGTGTTGAAGTCACCCGGAAGGCTGTACGCCGGGAACGCATGGGGCATATCACCCTTTGTGTGCCGGTTGTGCATATCTGGTATTTCAAATCCATGCCCAACAAGATTGCCTATCTGCTGGGACTCTCGTCAAAGAATCTCGAGAAAATTGTCTACTACGAGAATTTCGTGATCGTCAAGCCCGGCCTGGCACGCGATCTTGGATACAAACTGGGTGATATGATCTCCGAAGAGGAGTATTATGACATCATGGGGCAGCTGCCGGAAGATCATCGCTCCCTGGAGAATGATGATCCGGACAAGTTTGTGGTCAAGATGGGGGCAGAAGCCATTGAGGCACTGCTTGCCAACATTGAACTGGACAAGGCCGCCTACAAATACCGTGAGTCCGTGAAGAACGAAACCTCGGCCATGCGGAAGAAGAAATTCCTGAAGCGCCTCCAGGTCATCGAGTCGTTCCGGACAGCCAACAAATCGCGCGAAAACCGTCCGGAGTGGATGGTCATGCAGGTCATTCCGGTGATACCGCCGGAACTTCGACCGCTCGTGCCGCTGGAAGGCGGTCGTTTTGCCACCTCCGACCTGAACGACCTTTATCGCCGGGTGATCATCCGCAACAACCGACTGAAGCGCCTGATCGATATCAAGGCGCCGGACGTGATCCTGCGCAATGAGAAGCGCATGCTCCAGGAGGCCGTTGACTCACTGTTCGACAACTCCCGGAAAATGAACGCGGTCCGCAGCAACAACCGTCCCCTCAAGTCACTGAGCGACATGTTGAAGGGCAAGAGCGGCCGCTTCCGTCAGAACCTGCTTGGCAAGCGCGTCGACTACTCTGGACGTTCCGTGATCGTGGTCGGCCCCGAGCTGAAGCTGCATGAATGCGGGCTGCCCAAAGAGATGGCGGTAGAGCTCTACAAGCCGTTTATCATCCGCCGGCTCATAGAGCGCGGGTATGTCAAGACGGTCAAGAGTGCCAAGAAAGTGGTAGACCGCCGCGACGATGTGGTCTGGGATGTGCTTGAGAAAGTGATCGACGGACATCCGGTGCTTCTCAACCGGGCTCCGACGCTTCACCGCCTCGGTATCCAGGCATATCAGCCGATACTCATTGAGGACAAGGCCATCCGCCTGCATCCGCTTTCCTGTACCGCTTTCAACGCTGACTTTGACGGTGACCAGATGGCCGTTCACCTGCCGTTGAGCCATGATGCGATCCTGGAGGCATCTGTGCTGATGCTCGGTTCGCACAATATCATGAACCCGGCGAACGGAAGTCCGATCACCGTGCCTTCGCAGGACATGGTTCTGGGTATTTACTACCTGACCAAGATGGCTGACGGGGCACAAGGAGAAGGCAAGACTTTCTCTTCCCCGGAAGAGGTCAAGATTGCTTACGATCGCGGCCACGTGGCGCTGCATGCCAAAATCAACGTACGCATCACGCTGAATCGCGATGGTGAGGAGATCAAAAAAGTCTTTAAAACCACGACCGGACGTGTTCTTTTCAACGAGATCATACCGAACAAACTTGGTTACATCAACCTTACTTTCGGAAAGAAAGAGCTGCGTAACCTGATCGGTGCGGTCTTTACGGTAACGGGCACCATGAGAACGGCCCGCTTCCTTGATGAGATGAAATATCTTGGATTTGAAAATGCCACTATAGGCGGTCTTTCCTTCAGCCTTGAGGATATCGTGATTCCCAAGGAGAAGGCCGAGTACATAGAACAGGCACAGCAGGAAGTCCAGCTTATCCAGGACCGGTATGAAAACGGGTTCATCACCGACAACGAACGTTACAACCAGGTTATCGACAAGTGGACCAGTACCACGAACCGTGTATCCGAAACCCTGTTCCAGGCGTTGACCGAGGACAAGGGCGGTTTCAACCCGGTATTCATGATGGCCGATTCCGGTGCGCGGGGTTCCAAGGAGCAGATCCGTCAGCTCGGCGGTATGCGTGGGCTGATGGCCAAGCCGCAGAAAAGCTCGCTGCAAACCGGAAATGAGGTTATCGAACAACCGATCCTTTCCAGTTTCAAGGAAGGTCTGACGGTTCTTGAATACTTTATCTCGACCCACGGAGCCCGTAAAGGTCTTGCCGATACGGCTCTGAAAACAGCCGACGCCGGTTATCTGACACGCCGTCTGGTGGATGTATCCCAGGATCTGATCGTGACCGAGGATGACTGCGGAACGCTTCGCGGAATTCGCATCCAGGCACTCAAGGACAACGAGGATATCGTCGAGAGTCTGGAAGACCGTATCCTTGGCCGGGTCTCCATGCACGAGGTCTATGATCCTCTTACGGATGAGCTCATTGTGAGCTCCAATCAACTGATCGATGAAAGAACTGCCTCAAAGGTGGCGGAAACGTCTCTGGAAGACGTTGAGATCCGATCCGTGCTCACTTGTGAATCAGCCAGGGGTGTATGTGCCAAGTGCTACGGCCGTGACCTGTCCCGCGGAAAACCGGTGCAGGTAGGCGAAGCGGTCGGTGTCATCGCTGCCCAGTCGATCGGTGAGCCGGGGACCCAGCTTACGCTGCGTACCTTCCACGTAGGTGGAACGGCGTCACGACTTGAGGCTGAATCACAGCACAAATCGAAGTTTGCCGGAAAGGTGGTCTTCGAGAATGTCAGGGCTGTCGATTATGACGATGGTGAGGAAATTACAACCGTGGTCCTGAGCCGCGCCGGTGAAATCCGGATTGTGGATGATACCGACAAGACGCTCATCACCTATAACGTACCCTATGGTTCGGAGCTGCTCGTAGTAGAGGGCGACATGGTACCCAAGGGCATCCCGATCTGTAAGTGGGATCCCTACAATGCCCTGATTTTCTCCGAGCTGGACGGTTCCATCGAGTATCGCGACATCGTTCACGGTGTCACCTACAAGGATGAGACCGATTCCCAGACGGGTCACAAGGAGAAGGTGATCACCGATTCCCGTGACCGCAGCCTTGTGCCGACACTCATTGTGAAAGGCGAAGGCGACCGTATCCGTGAGACTACGCTTCCGGTGGGAGCCCACGTTGTTGTGGATCACGGTGAGACGGTTTCTTCCGGACAGGTACTTGCCAAGATACCGCGTACCTCCGCGTCCAAGTCCAAGGATATCACTGCGGGTCTGCCGCGGATTACCGAGCTCTTTGAAGCGCGGCCGCCGAAAGATCCAGCGGTAGTTTCCGAGATTGAAGGTGTGGTCAATATGGGTGCCCGCAAGCGTGGTTCCCAGGAGGTCATCGTCACCAGCAAGGACGGTACGGACAGCAAGACCTATCTGATTTCCCTGTCCAAGCACATTCTTGTTCAGGAAAACGACTTCGTGAAAGCCGGCCAGGCACTGTCCGACGGTGTCATCATGCCACAGGATATCCTGAACATTCTCGGTCCCTTTGCGGTACAGTCCTATCTGGTGAATGAAATCCAGGAGGTGTATCGACTGCAGGGTGTGAAGATCAGTGACAAGCACATTGAGACGATCGTGCGCACGATGATGCAGAAAGTGGAAATCACCGATTCCGGTGATACCATGTATCTGGAAGGCGACAAGGTGGACCGGTTTGAAGTGAACCGGACCAACGACTCGCTCATCGGCAAGTTCGTTGTCACAAATCCGGGCGACAGTGATGTGTCGCTGGGCGTGCTTCTGGAGCGTCGTGAGATCCGTGAGATCAACGCCAAGCTGATCACCCAGGATAAGAAGGAGATGGAAACGCGTCCGGCCGAGCCGGCGATCTCAAAACCGATCCTTCTTGGAATCACCCGCGCCGCACTGTCGACAGACAGCTGGCTGTCGGCGTCCTCCTTCCAGGAGACCACAAAAGTCCTTACCCAGGCGGCCATCGAGGCGAAAGCTGACAACCTGATGGGACTCAAGGAAAACGTGGTTGTCGGACACCGGGTGCCTGCAGGTACCGGATTGCGCAGATACCAGGATATCATTGTCGGGTCCAAAGAGGACATGGAAGATGTTGGCGCAGCCAGCAAGGTTTTCCAGGAGCTTGGTGCCGACAGTCCGGCTGTGCAGGACGTCAAGGAAGACAAGGAGTAAAGATCAGACGAATCCCATACGCTGGTATCAATATCCGGCGGATGGCGAACCTATGGAAAAGCCTGTGTCGTCATACGGCACAGGCTTTTTTACAGGAGATAACTACCGAAAACACGTTGATCAATATCGGCGGCAGGTCCAGGCGGGTTATTTCTTGCGCGCTTCCCCAATGTTTTCAAGCAGTTTTTCCGCTTCAGAAATAAGATCTTCCGCTCTTTTCTGAGCTTCCTCAACAATATGATCGCCTTCCATCTTGGCATCGGAAACGATGCCTTTTTCGTCCTGAAGGCGGTCGATGAGCTGGCTCAGTTCATCCATGTAGTTGTTGAGCCGGTAGCTGATTTTGTCACGGGTGTTGGCGCCTTTGTCCGGCGCGTATAGCAGCGCAACGAGCGATCCGAGAACAGAACCGGAGATCAGGCCTAACAGGAATCCTTTTGGAAAATTACTCATGACGGAATGTTTTTTTAAAGTGGGTGGTAGATTGTTTTTTTGTATTTTTTACAAGATAGGTTTTTTTTTCAAAGAGCGCGAGTGCTCATAATGAAGGACCTTTCAACATTTATAACAAAAAAAGAAATAGGACTATTGCAATGAAATTTTTTATTGATACCGCGAATTTATCTGAAATCAAGGAAGCCCACGCCATGGGGGTTCTTGATGGCGTGACCACCAATCCATCTCTTTGTGCCAAAGAGGGCATCTCCGACTTCGAAGGGTTTATTGCTGAAATCTGCAAAATCGTTGAAGGGGATGTTTCGGCGGAAGTGGTGGCCACCGATTACGAGGGCATCCTTGCGGAAGGACACAAACTTGCAAAGATCGCCGATAATGTGGTGGTGAAAGTGCCGTTGATCAAAGAGGGAATCAAAGCGATAAAGACCTTTTCCGAGGAGGGGATCAAAACAAACTGCACGCTCTGTTTTTCACCAACGCAGGCGCTTGTGGCCGCCAAAGCAGGAGCAACCTACATCTCGCCTTTTGTCGGCCGGTTGGATGATATATCAACCAATGGCATGCAGTTGATTGCCGAGATCGTCCAGATCTACCAGAACTACGGTTATGAGACCGAGGTCCTGGTGGCAAGCATCCGGCACCCGCTGCACGTGGTGGAAGCGGGACAGATAGGAGCTGATGTGGCAACCATGCCGTTTGCGGTCATCGAAAGGCTGATCAAGCACCCGCTTACCGACATTGGCCTCAAAAACTTCCTGGCCGACTGGGACAAACTGCAGGAATCCCTCAAGAAATAAATGGCATTTCTATCCGGCAGCGCTTCAGCGTAATTGCTCCGGTTTCAGACCGGGCAGCATTACACGTCCGGTCCGGTATTAGCCGTTTGGAACGTACAGACCGTTGCTGGCCGTTCAATGCTTCCCGGTCTGTGCCAGCCGTTCAATGCTTCCCATTCAGCGGCAGATCCTGCTTGATCAGATTTTCTGCAATGACAGAGGATGAGAGCACGCCTGGCAGTCCGGCTCCGGGATGGGTACCGGCACCGACAAAGTAAAGGTTCGAAAACTCTTCGGACCGGTTATGCGGTCGGAACCATGCTGATTGCGTAAGCAGTGGCTGCACGGAGAACGCCGACCCCTTGAAGCTGTTCAGCGTATCGCGGAAATGGATCGGATCGATGTGGAGACGCGCCTTGATGTGGCTGGTCAGGTCGGGCAGATAGTTTTCCTCAAGGAAATTCAGGATTTTGTCCCCGTATTTTTCTGACATCTCGCTCCAGTCGGTGTCACCGTCCAGATGGGGTACGGGTGAAAGCACATAGAAAGACTCGCCGCCTTCCGGTGCCAGGGACGGATCGGTGATAGTCGGCATATGCAGGTAGAGCGAAAAATCGTCCGCCAGTTCTTTTTTATCAAAAATATCGGTGAGAAGCTCTTTGTAGCGCTTGCTCATGATGATATTGTGGTGCTTCAGGTTGGTATCGGTGTAGCGGCGGTCCGTTCCGAAATAGAGCACAAAAAGAGACATGCTGTATTTCATCCGGTTCAGTTTCCGGTTGGTGTAGGTCTTGCGGTGCGCCTCATCGATCATGTAGCGATAGGTGAAGGCAACATCAGCGTTGGAGATGACCGCGTCAGCCGGGATAAATTCATCCTTCAGCTCAATTCCTTCCACTTTTCGGTTGGATCCGATGCGAATCCGCGATATTTCAGTATTCAGATGGATCTTGCCGCCCAGTTCTTCGATCAGTTTCACGAAGGCGTTAACGATGGACCCCGTTCCACCCATGGCGTAATGGACACCCCATTCGCGTTCCAGGTAGTGGATCATGGAGTAGATGGAGGTGGTGTCAAACGGATTGCCACCCACAAGAAGCGGATGAAAGGAAAAACAGCGCCGCAAGAACTCGTCTTTCACGTATTTGGACACGTATTTGTAGACGCTCTGATGCGACTTCAGCCGGATGAGGTCGGGTGCCACCCGCATCATATCCATGAAAGTGAGGAAGGGCTTGTCCGCCAGCTCCACAAAACCCTTTTGGAAAATGGGCTTGGTGGTTTCCATGAACTTGCGATAGCCTTCCTTATCCTCCGGATTCCAGCGGTCTATTTCGGAATAGATAAACTCTTCATCGCTGTTGTAATCAAAATATTTCCCTTCGTGGTTGAAAATCCGGTAAAACGGTTCGCATGGGACCAGATCGAAGTAATCACTGCGTTTTTTTCCCGCTTTTTCAAAAATTTCATCGAACATGAAGGGAGCGGTGATGACGGTAGGGCCCCCGTCGAAGCGGTAACCGTTTTGTTCGTAGACATAGGCCCGTCCACCGGGCTTGTCTCTTTTTTCGAACATTTCTACCTGATAACCCTCTGACAACAGGCGGGCAGCGGCACCAAGCGCGCCGAAACCGGTTCCGATGATGACAATTTTTTTGGACATGGTAATTTGGTAATGGGTGGAAACAGCAGGAAATATTCTGGTTATGGCAAAACGAAAAAATAAACTTCTTGCCGGACAACCAATTTAGTGAAAAAATCGTAACACGGGTCCCAAATTCAGCGTTCACGGAAATAAAAAATATCTTGCGGAAAACCGCCGGTTTCAGTTCGGCTGGCTTTTCAAGTCACGTCGGGCAATCCCCTGCTTTAATCGCAACAGATTGGCGGTTTAAGACAGACTGG
>RECX01000283.1 GCA_007693825.1 Balneolaceae bacterium | reverse complement strand
CATGGTGCTGGATGTGGTGCTGCGTTGCGATTTATGGAATGCTTTTTATGTAAAATGTTGGACGGGGGCCGGGCTGCCGGGGCCGGGATTCGGAAACACCCTGCGTTTATCAGTCTGCCGCAACGGTCGCAGGGGTGACCGGAGGAGACAGGTGTGAGCTGCATTCATGTCCCGCATCAAGGATATGCAAGATATGCAGCGCATTACCGATATGTGCCGTATCACTGTCTTCAATGTATCAGTTCACCTTTGACCGGATACTGTCAGCCAGCTCCGCGGCTTTTTCCGCGCTTCGGGCTTCAGCATAGATGCGGATGATAGGTTCGGTGTTTGATTTTCGCAGGTGGACCCATCCATCCGGAAAATCTATCTTCACCCCATCCGTGGTGTCGATCTTTTCACCGGAGTATGCTTCGGCTACGGATTTCAGGATGGTATCGGCGTTCAGGTCGCCGATAGGCATTTTGGTTTTGGTAATCACGTAGTCGGGCATTTCCGACCTGACCTGGGAAGCTGTTTTGCCCAGCTCCGCCAGATGCTGCAGCACCATGGCAATGCCGACCAGGGCGTCCCGGCCGTAATGCAGGTCGGGATTGATCACGCCGCCGTTGCCTTCGCCTCCAAGGACGGCGCCGACGCGCTGCATCTCTTTCACCACGTTGATTTCCCCGACGGCTGCACGGTGGCATTTCTGTCCGTGCCTGGCAGCGATATCGTCCGTAACACGCGATGAGGAAAGATTGGTGGCGACCGGCCCGGGTTTTTTCCCCAGCAGGAAGTCAAAAGCGATGGCCTGTGTATACTCCTCGCCGAGCAGGTTGCCGTCTTCACCGACAATTGACAGCCGGTCAGCATCCGGATCGGTGACAAAACCGATGTCGTAGCCGGTGCGTTTGACCAGGTCACAGATTTCACCGAGATGTTCGGGGAGCGGCTCCGGATCATGCGGAAAAAGTCCGTCCGGCACACAATGTATCCTGGATATCTCACTCACGCCCAGCCGTTCCAGAAGCATCGGAATGGCATGCGACCCCGCTCCGTTGACTGCATCCACGGCAACCCGGAAACCGGCGCCGGCAATGGTGTCCCGGTCGATATACGGAAGTGCGAGGATGGCATCGATATGCGCGTCAAGCATGGTTTCGTTGCGCATGGCCCGTCCCGTATCCAGGTAATCCCGGTAGTCGATCCCATGATTCCTGGCGATCCGGATCACCTCTTTGCCCTGTGAGTCATCCAGAAACTCACTTTTGGAATTCAGAAGTTTCAGGGCGTTCCATTCGGCCGGATTGTGGCTTGCGGAGATGACGATGCCGCCGGCGGCTTTGTGCTGCAGCACCCCCATGGCAACCGTGGGGGTGGGGACGATGCCCAGCCGGATCACATCGCAGCCGGTAGCCTGAAGCGCTGCCGTCACAATGCGATCACATAGTTCACCGGTAACACGGCTGTCACGTCCAAGGACCACAGTGCCGCCACCAAGCCAGGTCCCGAATGCCGAAGCATAAAGCGCCAGGTTTTGCGGCGTCAGGTCCGTGCCGAAAATCCCCCGGATCCCGGAAATGGATACCATCAGTGACATAAGTCAAAATTGCTTTGTTTGAAAATGGATATGACTGAATTGAAATTGCTCTTATGAAATGGGGATATCTTTGTCTCAGAACAATTCCTGCATACAGACAAAAACTACTCATTACGGCTCTGTGCATCAAGCTCTCGATGTCCATTATACGAATATCCTGATCAAAAAAATGCTTGTCGTAACCTGTTGCAATGGACTGGTTTTCAACAAATACAGGAACGTACGGGCCGATTCTTCGCAGAATATTCACAAGGAACAGCTAAATTTGGACATTGCTGTAAGACGGTACGGATCGGTACCGGAAGCTTATATAGAGTTGATATAAATAGTGTTTCCCGGACGGACCGGAACCGAAAAATATCGTTTTAAAACTTTATATTAGCCCAATCTCTAATCATACAATTACTGCCTCAAACAAGTATTTACCTCTATGTCCAAAGCAGCCACTTTTCTTAACTCTCAAGTGGGCCGTAAGATAGCTACCGGAGTCACAGGCTTTGGCCTGGTCCTGTTTATCATCGTCCACTTGCTCGGCAATCTCGCTTATTTTGCGGGAGCTGAAGCCATCAACACCTATTCACACACATTGCACCAGCTCGGTCCGCTGCTCTGGATTGTCCGCCTGGGCCTGCTGCTGTTTTTCGTGTATCACGCCTGGCTGGGCATCTCGATCTGGCTGGAGCGTCGCAAGGCCCGGCCGGACAAGTACGAGATGTATGCTTCCCGGGGAGGTGCCAGCCGCCAGAGCTGGAGCTCAAGTTCGATGATCCTGACCGGTATCCTGCTGCTGCTTTTCGTGATCACCCACCTGAACACCTTCGCTTTTCATGATTTTGAAAAGGCCATCCATGGCGGGGTGGAAATGCACGACGTGCACGCCCGCCTGTCCGAAGTGTTTGCCCAGCCCATTTATACAATCTATTACGTGGTGATCATGGTGCTCCTCGGAATGCACCTGCGGCACGGTGTCTGGAGCGCATTTCAATCTCTGGGATGGATGTCCAGCAAAACCAACCCGATCATCTATTCTATTGCCTTTGTGCTGGCGCTGATCATCGCCGCCGGGTTTATCGGCCTGCCCCTGAGTATCTATTTTGAACTGGTTTAACCGGAGTTAGCTATTATGACTGCATCAAACAACGGAGTATTGAACTCAAAAGTCCCGGAAGGAAATCTTCAGGATAAATGGGACAACCATAAGAACAATCTCAGACTGGTCAACCCGGCCAACAAGCGTAAATTCACCGTACTGGTGGTTGGAACCGGACTGGCCGGCGCTTCTGCCGCAGCCTCGCTCGCCGAGCTGGGATATAACGTAAAAGCGTTCACCATCCTCGACTCACCGCGGCGCGCGCACAGTATTGCGGCACAGGGTGGTATCAATGCGGCAAAGAACTATCCCAATGACGGCGATACGGTCTGGCGCCTGTTCCACGACACCATCAAAGGCGGTGACTACAGGTCCCGCGAGGCCAACGTATTCCGTCTTGCCCAGGTAAGCAACAGTATCATCGACCAGTGCGTGGCACAGGGCGTCCCCTTCGCGCGCGAATACGGCGGGCTGCTCGACAACCGCTCCTTTGGCGGTGCCCAGGTCAGCCGGACCTTCTACGCCCGCGGACAGACCGGCCAGCAGCTGCTGCTTGGGGCCTATTCTGCGATGATGCGCCAGGTGCACACCGGCAAAATCGAACTTTTCCCCCGGCGTGAAATGCTGGATCTGGTAAAGGTGGATGGAAAGGCGCGCGGACTTGTAGCCCGGAATCTCACCACCGGCGAAATCGAACGGTACGCCGGCGATGCGGTCCTGCTCTGCACGGGTGGATACGGCAACGTCTACTACCTCTCCACGATGGCCAAAAACTGTAACGCCACTGCCGTTTGGCGCTGTTACAAGCGTGGCGCCCAATTCGGAAACCCGAGCTTCACACAGATCCACCCGACCTGCATCCCTGTCTCCGGAAAATATCAGTCCAAGCTCACGCTCATGAGCGAAAGCCTGCGGAACGACGGACGTGTCTGGGTTCCCAAAAAGAAAGGCGACAACCGTCCGCCGAACGAGATCCCCGAAGAGGATCGCGATTATTACCTGGAACGCCGGTACCCGAGCTTCGGCAACCTGGCGCCGCGCGACGTGTCCTCCCGCAGCGCCAAGTATGTCTGCGACGAGGGACGAGGCGTTGGAAAAACCGGCCTGGCGGTCTACATGGACTTCGCCGATTCCATCAAGCGGCTCGGTGTGGATGCCATCAAGGCCAAGTATGGCAACCTGTTTGCCATGTACGAAAAGATCACGGCCGAGAATCCCTATGAAGTACCGATGCGCATTTTCCCGGCGGTCCACTTCACCATGGGCGGACTCTGGGTGGATTACAATCTCTCATCCACCATCCCCGGACTCTATGTCCTGGGCGAGGCCAATTTCGCCGACCATGGCGGCAACCGGCTTGGAGCCAGTGCCCTGATGCAGGGTCTGGCCGACGGTTACTTCGTCGTCCCCTACACCCTGAGCGATTACCTGGCCGAAAATCTGCACTCCGAGAAAATCGGCACCGACCACGAGGCCTTCGCCAAGGCGGAAAAAGAGACCATGGAGCGGATCAACAAGCTGCTCAGTGTCAAAGGCAAGAAAACGGTGCTGGACTTCCATCGCGAACTCGGAGAGCTCATGTGGGACCATGTAGGCATGTCACGCAACAAAAAAGACCTGGAGATGGTGATCAAAAAAATCACCGGACTACGCGAAGAGTTCTGGAAGGATGTGAACATCCCCGGCGAAAACAACACGCTCAACAAGTATCTGGAATATGCCCTGCGCGTAGCCGATTACATGGAGCTCGGAGAGCTGATGGCGCGCGATGCCCTGGACCGTGAAGAGTCATGCGGCGGCCACTTCCGAGAGGAACATCAGACCGAAGACGGCGAAGCCGTGCGCGACGATGAGAACTTCTGCAACGTCTCCAGCTGGGAATACCGGGGCGACGACAAGGAACCCGTGAAACACGTCGAGGATCTGAATTTCGAATTCGTGACCCCGACTCAGCGCAGCTACAAATAAGGACCCATCCCAAGGAAAAATTTTCAAACCAAGCATTAGAGGAACAGAATAATGAGTGATCAAACCATGACCATTCACCTGAAGATCTGGAGGCAAAAAGACAAAAACTCTCCCGGGAAACTGGTGGATTACACGGTGGATGACGCGAATCCCGATATGTCGTTTCTGGAGCTGCTGGACTGGCTCAACGAGCGTCTGATGAACGAAGGCAGGGAGCCTGTCGAATTTGACCACGACTGTCGAGAAGGGATTTGCGGATCCTGCAACCTGGTGCTGAACGGGATGGCTCACGGACCGATGCAGGGAACGGCTGTATGCCAGCTCCACATGCGCAAGTACAAGGATGGGGACACCATCGTTGTCGAGCCCTGGCGTGCCCGCGCATTCCCGCATATCAAGGATCTGGTGGTCGACCGCAGTGCGCTTGACCGCATTATGGCTGCCGGTGGATATATTTCGGTCAATACCGGCGCTCCTGCAGATGCCAATGCTATCCCCATCAACAAGTATGACGCCGACCTGGCGTTTGACTATGCCGCCTGTATCGGGTGCGGCGCCTGCGTGGCGGCGTGTCCGAATTCATCGGCCTCCCTGTTTACCGGGGCCAAGATCGCCCAGCTGGCTCACCTGCCGCAGGGGCATCCCGAGCGAAAGAAACGCGTGGTGAGCATGGTGGACAAGATGGCCGACGAGGGCTTCGGAGACTGCTCGAACTATGCCGAATGCGAAGCCGTATGTCCGGCCGAAATCTCCATCACTTCCATTGCCGAGATGCGCCGCGAATACTTCAAAGCACTCAGCGAGATCGAGTGATCTGCTGAAAGCACAAATCAGACAACATTCACGCAGCATATCTCCGGGTGTGCTGCGTTTTTTTTGACATGACAGAGCAGTTGTTTCAACAGGCCAAAGCCAACCTGAAAAGGTACTGGGGGTTCGACGATTTTCGTCCCGGACAGGACGAGGTGGTGCGTTCTGTGCTGTCTGGCAGGCCGACGCTGGTTCTGTTCCCCACGGGCGGAGGAAAGTCGCTTTGCTACCAGGTGCCGGCCACCGTGCTGGACGGGGTTACGCTGGTGATCTCGCCACTGGTGGCACTGATGCAGGACCAGGTGTTCCAGCTGCAGCAAAAAGGTGTGCCCGCCACGTTCATCAACAGTACCATTTCGCGTGCCGAGGTGGAACAGCGCCTGATCAATGCGCGCAACGGCATGTACAAGCTGTTGTACTGCGCCCCGGAGCGGCTGGAAACCACTATCTGGCAGAATATGATGGGTGAACTGTCCCTTTCACTCATCGCCGTCGATGAAGCGCACTGCATTTCGGAATGGGGACACGATTTCCGCCCGGTTTACCGGAAGATCCCCGAGATGATGGGGCCCGTTGCGGATCGAATTCACTGGCTGGCACTGACAGCCACCGCCACACCCGAGGTTCGAACTGATATAATCAGCGCCCTGGATTTGAAAGACCCCAACGTCATATCCCGCGGCTTCAACAGACCGAACCTGCAATGGTGGGTGATTGAGGAGGAGCAGAAAAAACGCCGTCTTCTGGAAATACTGAAACGCGCCAGCGGGAGCGGGCTTATTTATGCCGGTACGCGGGCAGCTTGCGAGCAGCTTTCAGAGTGGCTGACAAAAAAAGGCTGGCATTGCGAACCCTATCACGCCGGGCTTACATCAGAGCAGCGGGAAGACATCCAGAACCGATGGATCGACAGTCGCCTGCCCCTGGTGGCGGCGACAAACGCCTTCGGGATGGGTATCGACAAACCGGACTGCCGTTTTGTGGTCCACTATGACATCTCAAAATCCATGGAGGCATATTACCAGGAGGCCGGCCGTGCGGGTCGCGACGGCGATGAGAGTTTTCCCATCCTTCTGGTGCGGCAGGCGGATCTGCCGGCTGCGAAACAGGCCATTCTTGATTCATGGCCCGATCGGAGGCAGCTTACATCTGCTTACAACGCCATATGTGACCACTGGAACCTGGCCGCCGGGTCATCAATGGAAGAACCTCAGAAAGTGGATATGGATCAGATCCATAAACGATCACGACTCTCACGAAGACTCTGCTGGTCAGCGGTCAGGGTGCTGGATCAGCTGGGGGTGCTCAAGCTCGCGCAAAACCAGGAACCACAGGTCGGAGTCCGTTTCCTTGTTTCCGGTGATGGACTCGCTGACCGGCTCGCACGCATGGAAAAACCCCGAAAGCGGGAATTTACGGACCGAATGTACCGGATGGTGGGACCGGATTCACAGCATCGCATGGTGTATATGGATGAGCGGCAGGTACGTAACCGGCTTCAGATTACGGGAAAAATGCTGGAGAACGGACTGAAAGTCCTGTCAGACGAAGGCATCCTGACATACTCCATTGTGCGCAACGAACCTGTGGGACGCCTGCTGGAACCGCGCTATCAGAAATTTACCCTGACCGAAGAAGAGATCCTGCAGCAGCGCGATCGCCTGCTGAAAAAGCTGGATTATATGATCGGTTATGTGCACACAAAAAACTGCCGCAGCCGATACATCCGGATCTACTTCGGAGAGAAGAACGTACCGAAGCACTGCGGGAAATGTGACAATTGCAGAAAGGCCACTTCCGGGAACATCACACCGGAGCATTTCAGTAAGGTTGCCGGCTTGCTCAAGGAAGAACCCATGGGGTTCGAAACGTTGCAAAAGCGTACCCGCTGGAATCGGTTGCAACTCAAATCCGTTTTGTCGAGCATGCTGCGGGAAGAGATGATCCGAAAGGTTCAGGATGATGAAGAGCGCTATTCCTGTCCACCATGAGTGAAAGAAAAGCTATGGGGAGAAAGCAATCAGGAGAAAAGAACAAAGGGCAAGCAATCCACGGCTTTCGACGCAGCCAAGATTATGGATCAGGGCTCGTAGGGTGCTTCCGATTCGGAGTCCCGAAGCTTGAAGTAACGCTCTGACAGTTCGGAACTCAGTTCATCCAATCTCAAGCGAACGGTATTGTAGCGTTGCTGCTGCTCTTGCA
>RECX01000314.1 GCA_007693825.1 Balneolaceae bacterium | reverse complement strand
GTAGTCCTCAGCTCGACAGGAATCCCGCCGCCATGCACCGAGCCATGGACGCTGCGCGATGAGATGTCGCCGGTCAGATCATCCAGCCGGTTCCTGACGCTCGTTCCTGATGCGCGGATATCCATCCCTAGGTCGCGGGGCAAAATGGCTTTAATGGATCCGCCCGAAGTTTTCAAAGTGAGGTGGTCCTCCAGATACAGCACATGGGCATCGATCGAGCCGCCACTGGTATGGGCTTCGATGGCGCCTGTTACCCGATCCAGGCGAATGGACCCGCCGCTGGTACGTGCCGAAATTTTGCCAATCGCATTGGAGATGCGAATCCCGCCGCCGCTGGTTCTGGCGGTCAGATCGCCGGTGATGTTTCTGGCGTTGATGGGGCCGCCCGAAGTCCTCGCGAGCACTTCCCCGTCCACCCGCTCCACAGTGACCGGTCCGCCGCTGGTGATCAGGGAGACATTATGCGCGATATCGAAAGCGGAAACACTGCCACCGCTGGTTTTGGCGCGGACTTCCGTTGCAAAGGGAACCAGAATGTCGTAAGAGACCGATACGGATGAGCCGGCTCCGAACAATCCACTCCGCTCAGGTTCCGCTGAGATCTCGAGCCCGTTGGGAGCATCGGTAATGGAGATCTGAACAGGAGCATCTTGCCCGGCTTTCAGGTAGCTGCCCCGCCTTTTCACATGGACGCGGACCAGAATCTCGTCCAGGTCGTGCGAGTTCACGGTGATCGATCCGCCGAAAGTGCTTGCATTCAGGAATGCGGGCACCTCCACGGTCATTTGCTCCGTGTGCCAGACCGGCTTGTCCCGCAGCCCGTGCTCTTTTCCACCGCCCAAAACGATGGAGAATTTACCGGGTCCGTCCATGGAAAAAGCACCCGACAGTAAAAACATGGCTGCTATGAGTATGAGAACCCATCCTTTCCAATTCATATGTCACTCCGTGTTAATGTGTATTGCATACCCGTAGATTTACTGTTTTTTTGGATATACGCAAGTGCCGGGCAAAAGTTTTGATTTTTCCGGCCGCCGCCCCGTTATCAGAAAAGCCGTCCGAAGGTGGAAAGTGCCGATTTACGTCGTATTTTGAAGCAGAGCAGCACGCTGCGCTCATCGCAATCAGATCACCTGTGGGAAACACGACCCGTACCAATACGACCCGTACCAATACATCCCGTTCATCTTCATCCCGATCATCATGACCGATTCCGGCCGCAACACATCGCCCAGGCTCGAGGTGCTCATCGGTCTGTCCCTCTTCGATCCGGGACAGGTCACCCGTGAGGAGGTCAGGGCCTACCGGCAGTTCGCGATGCGGCAGGACAGTCCCGGCGGCGTTTCCCCGATGCGGCAGGACAGTCCCGGCGGCGTTTCCCCGATGCGGCAGAAAAGCTCCGGCGGCATTTCCGCGTTGCCAGGCCGGCACCCGGACGCGAGAAAAATCCATGACTGGTACGACGCCTTCATGCCGGCAGGCATCAAAAAAAAGGCATCCCGGATCGCGGCACTGCTTTCATTTGCAACCGTCGTTGCCGGGGTCCTGGCTTTCGCCGCCGGTGCGGGCGCGGCGGGCTATTTTTTCCGCTACGATGGCACCGCCCCCATCAACGTCCTCCCCGTGCTGGTCATTTTCGCGCTGCTGCCGGTTGTCCTGCTTCTCTTTTCTGTTGGATACGCTTTGTGGCCCCGGCGCGGCTCCGGACGGATACCCATGATCTTCTGGTGGATGCAATGGGCGCTTCGACCCCTGTTCCGGAAGGCCGGAAAGGAAGTTCCGGAGGGGATACGGCACGATCTCTCCGAAAGCTGGCTGGTGCATTCCGTCCCGGCCGGACACTATCTCAGGAGGAATCTGCAGATGGCCGGGATTGCCTACATCATCGGCGCTCTGCTATGGGTCCTGTTCCACGTGACCACGACCGACCTGGCCTTTGCCTGGAGTTCCACCCTGGAAATGCGCGGAGAGACCCTGCATGCCATCACACGCACTATTTCGGCTCCCTGGCGGGATCTGGTGCCTGCCGCTGTCGTTGATGCCGAAACGGTGGAGGCCACCCGTTTTTACCGGGCGGACGGGGCGGACGGAAGCGACTTCCGGGCGTCGGCGTCGGGACGCTGGTGGCCGTTCATTTTCATGTCGATGATGGTGTACGGGTTTCTTCCCCGGTTGCTTGCATCTCTCTGCTACCATTGGCGGTTTCGGAAAACCGTTGACAACGCGATGGTTACCTCCGATTCCGGAAGAGAAGTTCTGGGATTCATGGAGGAGGCGCTCATAAGTGTCAGCAGCGATGACCGCAACAGGGCAGTTGCTGCGGCCGGACCGGATGCTGAATCGCCGGTCCGCAACCAGGAGAAATGTGTCGTGCTGGCCTGGGGATTTGGCGACATTGACAACACCGGTGTCCGGAATGTGCTGAACCGGGAAATCCTCTCAACAGCTTCAATCAGCGGGATGCACAGCTTGGCGGAAGATCGAAAATCCATCGCACAAACAGCCCGTGCCTCCCTCGAGAACGGACACTGCGATATCCTCGTGCTGGTTCCGCTGTGGGAGCCGCCGCGCCTGCATTTCGAGAAAAAGCTGGAACTGCTCATGCAGGAAGCCGTGAAAACCAGGATTGTTGTTATCCCGGTAGCGGACAAGCAGGATCTGCAGGGTGAGACAGGCCACGAAGAGGCAGGCCACGGCGAGACAGGCCACGGCGAGACAGGCCACGGCGAGACAGGCCACGGTGAGACAGACCGCGGTGAGACAGGCCACGTCACCTGGCGAAAGCGGATAGTTGAGATCAACCTGAAGCTTGGCGGCAAGCGGGTATTTTATGATTCCCGGAATGTCATTGAGTCAGGTGCATTGTCCGGAAGCAAATGAACCGGAATGGGATACATCCACAAGTCTACTAATCTATTTAAGGTAAGCGGTCCATTATGAGCAAGCCTGTATTTGTTGTGACCGGTGCTCCCAACAAGGGGAAAAGCACTTTTGTCAAGGCGATGACCAACGATGCCTCGGTGGTGGTGGGTCCGCATGCCCGCACCACGAGTTCGGCCGTATCCTACCCGTTCCGAATTGACGGGGAAACGCACTTTACCTTGTGGGACACCCCCGGTTTCGAGAATGCCGCCGAGATGCATGAAATTGTGACCGGCTGGGGGATCCGGGAATCGGATCATCCCGTCGAGGTGTTGCGGAGGTTTCTGGAAGCGTATGAAGGCCATGCGGATTTCAGGTATGAGGTGGAGATTTTCAAGCCGATCGCGAATTATGCCTGTATTGTTTATGTGGCGGACTGTTCCAGGAAATTCAGCGAGTCGGAATACCTTCGGGAGATCGATCTGATCCGATTGACCCGGCTGCCGCGCATCGCCATCCTGAACCCCATTGACGGCGACCGTTATCTTGAGTCATGGAAATCCGGGCTCACCGATTATTTCAACAACATCAAGGTGTTCAACCCGCACAAGACCTCGTTTGATGAGAAACTGCGTATCCTTGGTGCGTTCAGCCACCTGAACGATGAGTGGGAGCAGCCGCTGAACAGGGTAATGGAAGTGCTCCGCTCGCAGCGTGAAAAGGTGCTGGAAGAGTGCGCCCGTATTATCAGGAGGACCGTCCTGATGATATTTGAGGAGGAATTTGAAGTGGCTTATGACGGCACGCGGGACGAAGAGGAACACCGGGAAGAGCTGCTCACGCAGGTCCGCAGGTTTGTCCGGCAGAACCTTGATGCTGCGCAAAAGGATATCACCCGCCGGTTCGGACTTTCTGTAGATGTGGACTTTGCGCAGGAGATCCGGGACAACGACCTGTTCGATGCCACGGTGCGCAGGAAAAACCTGTCGGTGCATCAGCGGGCCATGGTCAATGCGCTGGTCGGGGGCGGTATTGGAGCGGCACTGGATACTGCGGCGGGCGGGCTCTCATTCGGTATCTTTACGGCGGCTCTGGGGCTGGGGGGAGGCGCCGCTGCGTACGTCAGGGACATTTCACCAATGGACCTTGTCAAAATCGGCGGGTTTGATCCCAACGAGGAGAAAATACGTGTGGAGTCGCTGCATGCCGAACTGGGTTTTCTGATCATCAACCGGTTGCGCCAGGTGGTTGCCGTACTCTACAACCGGACGGCCGCCAATACCGAAAAAGTGACCATCAAAAAGGATCTGGATCCGGCCAGTCTCTACAAAATGAGCAGTCTGCTCAAAAAAATGGCGACCTCCCGCCGGTACCGCTACTCCGAAAAGCATAAAAAAGAACTGCTGGATTTCATCCACGATAAGCTGAAAGAGGATCAGAGCAGTGCTCTTGTAGACCTGCCGGATGAAAACCGGGCATGAATTCAGTCTGGCCGTCTGAACGTGTCCCGATGCTGAAATGTTAATTGCATTGTGCATCGGACCTTGTGCCGTGTTCCATACGTTAAATGTCCGCTGCAACAAATAACGAATTTTCATCCACAGTAATCCGATAATGAAGGCAATCTCATCTGTATTTCAATAATGAAGGTAATCTCATCACTATTTCAATAATGAAGGCAATTTCATCACATATCCACGACGGGTCATCCTGCAATCCATTCCGGGTTGCGATTCCGTTGCTCTTTTTGCTGATTTTGGCGGCAGCTGTTGCCGCATCGGCACAGACGCAGACGCAGGCACAGACGCATGCCATGACGCAGACGCAGGCACAGACACAGACGCATGCCATGACGCAGACGCAGGCACACACGCCCGATACGCTGCAATACGACCTCGCCGAAATCGAAATCCAGGCGGCGCGCGATACCGAAACCGAGGCGACGGCGCCCTTTTCCGTATCTGTCCGGACCCGAACCGCCGGTGAGCAGGGCAGCGAGCCGGCGTTCAGCCTGGACCGGATTGCTGCCGGGATCCCCGGGCTGTGGATTAATGACCGCCAGAACTACGCACTGGGTGAGCGCATATCCATCCGTGGCATGGGATGGCGGACCGCCTTCGGGGTGCGGGGTATTTATGTGCTGCTGGATGATGTTCCGCTCACCGTTCCGGACGGACAGACGGCGATGGACATTCTCGATCCGGCCATGGTGCGTCAGATAGAGGTGGTGCGCGGACCCAGCTCGTTTTTCTGGGGCAATGCCGGCGGTGGGACGCTGTTCCTGTCCACCCGTCCCGCCACCTATGACACTTCGCTCCGCACGCGCATCTACGGCGGCGCCTTCGGGACGTACAGCGCGCAGGTCCAGGGCACGCACCGTGATGGTCCGCGCGGCTATCACCTGAACGCATCCTGGCTGCAAAGGGACGGTTACCGCGATCACAGTCAGCACCAGGCGTTCCGCATGATCGGCCACATGGACTGGGAGCTGTCCTCCGGACGGGAGCTGCAGGTAAGCGGTGCGTTTGTGGGGGCGCCTGATACACGCCATCCGGGCAGCCTGAATGCGGCTGATCTGCAGGAAAACCGCAGGCAGGCGAATGCGCTGTTTGAAAGTGTCGCGGCCGGAAAGTCGTGGAGGCAGGGCCAGCTCGGGGTGACCCTGCGGTCGGAGAATCCGGTCGCAAGCTGGCAGGGCACGGTGTACGGCACGGCCCGCTCGCTGCACAACCCGCTGCCTTTCGCTGATATCGAGGTGGACCGGTTGATGGCCGGCACGCGCATCACGGTATTCGGGACGTACCGTTTCCTGAAGTGGGGTCTCGGCGCCGACGGGGCCATCCAGTCCGATGACCGCCGCAATTACGACTATGTCGGTGATTTCGAGCGCGGAACCCGGGTGATCGACCAGCAGGAAACCGTGCTCAACGGGGCGCTTTCGGGCCGGTTGGCGACGGAATTCCGTCGCTTCAATGTCTCAGCCGGTGTGCGCCTGGATGCCATCCGATTTGAGAATGAAGACAGGCTGCTTGCAGGCGGGGAGGACCGGTCCGGCAGCCGGAATTTCACGGCGCTGAGCCCTTCGCTGGGATTGTCGTGGGATATGCGTCCGGGGCTTCTCTATACCAGCTTTGGCACATCCTTTGAGACCCCGACCACCACAGAGCTGGTCAACCGTCCGGATATGACCGGCGGCTTCAACCCGGATATCGATCCGGAGCGTGCGACCGGCCTTGAGGCAGGTTTACGGGGTGGATGGAGTCCCCTCCGTTTGCGCTACGAGATAGCCGTATTCCGGATGAATGTCCGCGATCAGCTGATCAGTTACCGGACCGAAGAGGGCGGAGACCGCGATTTTTACCGAAATGTCGGTAAGTCGCGTCACGACGGCCTCGAAATTTCGTTGCGCTGGCAACCGGCACTCTGGACGGAGTTTGCCGCCAGTTACAATTTGAGCCGGTTTACTTTCCGGGAATCGGTGGCGCAGGGGGACGAGATCACCTTTGAGCGGGGCAACTCGCTGCCGGGCATCCCGGACCATCGCCTTGTCACATCCCTGACATTCACACCGCGCAGCTACCGGATTTCCCTCTCCGCCGAAATCCTGGATTCCTATTACACCGACAACGCCAATACGGCCAGGAACCCGGGTTTCGAAGTGTTCCACCTGAACCTGTCGCATGACGGAATTGCACTCACGGAACACATCCGTCTGGCGCCTTTTGTGACCGTCAACAACCTGACCGATACCCGCTACAACAGCTCGGTGAGCATCAACGCCAATTTCGGCCGCTACTACGAGCCGGCTCCGGGCCGGGCACTCTACGCCGGGTTCAGTCTCATTCTGTAATCCATCCTGTTGCAATCGACTCAGGAAAGAGACGCATTTTTTCATTATCATTAGTGGATTGATTATCTGATCAGTATCCCGGACGGATGAATCGAGGAGAACCGCATCCACAAGAAAACAATCAAAGAGCATCATATCTCTTGCCTGAAGCGTATGCAGATAGAAAGAGCTTACGGTTATGCGGCTTTTTACAAAGCTGAACTATGTCTGAAGAAAGACCATACAACGATTACTATCAGTATCTGAAAAACCGTTTCAATGCCGTCACTTACAAGGTTTCGGTGGATGGGGGGTTCACCTGTCCCAATATTGACGGAACGGTTGCGGAGGGTGGATGCACCTACTGCAACAACCGGAGTTTTGTGCCCAGGTATTTGAACCGCAATGATTCCATCCGGGAACAGATCGACAAGGGGGTGGCATCACAGCGGAAACGCTACGGCGCCGAGCGGTTTCTGGCCTATTTTCAGGCCTATTCCAACACCTATGCCGGGGTGGAACAGCTGGAAGCGTGCTACCGGGAAGCCCTGGGGCACCCGGATATTGACGGGTTGGTCATTGGAACCCGGGCCGACTGTCTGCCGGAGCCGGTGATCGCCCTGCTGGAATCCCTTTCCCGGGACTTTTATGTGGCCGTTGAGGTTGGCATTGAGTCGGTTTATGATGTCACGCTGAGGCGGATCAACCGGGGGCACGATTTTGCCGCCGTGACGGATGCGCTGGACCGTTTGTCAGGGCGCGGCATCCACATCGGTGCGCACCTGATCTTCGGATTTCCCGGCGAGACACGCCGCCACTGGCTGGAGACGGCCCGAGTGATATCCGGGTTGCCGATAGCATACCTGAAACTGCACCATCTGCAGATCATCAAAGGGACCGTTATGGCCCGGGAATATTATGAGCAGCCGTTTCGGGTGTTCACTTTCCACGAATGGGTGGAACTGGTGGGCGATTTCCTGGAGCTGCTCCGGCCGGATATCGC
>RECX01000312.1 GCA_007693825.1 Balneolaceae bacterium | reverse complement strand
ATCCATGACTGGTGGGACCTTTCCGGTGCGGTGGAAGACCTGAAACTGATCTACCGTGTCGCCCTGCGCATCGCAAATGCTGATGAAATGCGGCAGTGGACACCCGGTGACGAGTTTGAGGAAGCGCGGAGGCGGGCGCTGGAAGATGCATCACAGCTTTGAGCAGCGTATGCGATAGCAACGCCGACGGTGCCAAGGCAATCGTTACCAATGCAATCGGCATTAAGGCAAGTGTTAGCAACGCAATCGGCACCCGCGCAACCGTTACCAGGGCAAGCAGCACCAACGCAGCCATTACCATCGTAAACAGCAGCATCGTAATCGGCAGCGTCGCAATCGGCAGCATCGCTTGAAAAGACAACCATGGCAAGCAGGAAAGAGTTAAGCGAGCAGAATTTCCGGAGGATCAGCTGGATCAATATCCTGCTGACTCCTCCGCTCTTCATACTGTTCGCCTGGCCCTATGCGATTATCGGGCTGTGGTTTGATTTTCCTGAATTCTTGTTGCATGCAGGAACCTTCCTGTTTGCCTTCCCGCTGACCTTGACAATATTGCACGGGCACGTCACGATTGCCCTCGGTGCGCTGCAACGGTCGCAATATTACGAATGGCTGGTCCGTCGGCGCTGGGGCTTCGGATTCTGGATCCGCCCGTTCTATTTCACGACCCGTTTCCGTTTGATTCTTTTAATTATTAGCTTAGTGGTGTTGATTACAGGCATAATCTTGTGATCCATCCCGTTTTACATATCACCAAACCAAAAAAATCAGCCATGAGTAAAGACAATTCAATCAGCAGAAAAGCATTTTTGGGAAAAATTTCCATGCTTGGCCTTGCCGGTGCCGGCGCCGGTGTATTCCTGAAAGGATGCGGCAATGGCGAGGAAGCCACGGAAGCTGCCGACCCCTGTGCCGATCTTTCCGGACTCAGTGAAAGCGACATCCAGCTTCGCGAAACATTGCAATACGTTGCTGAAACACCAAATCCGGAAGAGCGCTGCGACAACTGCGAGTACTGGATTGACGACCAGCACGGCCCGCAATGCGGTGGCTGCACGCTGTTTGCCGGCCCCGTTCATCCTGAAGGATGGTGCGTCTCATGGGTCCCGCAGTCCTAAAATGGTACGCATCTTCCCGCAGTATCTGAATCCTTGAGTTCCTGAGACCGGGGTTTCTGATCTAAATAATCTGTAAAAGCCTGTTGCGACAATGCGAATATGTTGCAGCAGGTTTTTTTTATGTAACAGCAGTCGCATTTGTCGACATCTAACGACTGGAATGGAACCGGGAGCGCTTCATGGATTTCTGCATGCGTTTGCTGAAAAACTTTCTGCGTCCCTCCGAGGGCTTCCCGTCGTTGTAATACTTCCAGAACCTCTTCTCAGACTCCAGGTCACCGATAAGTATGATTTTCTGCACCTTTTCGAGTACTGAATCGGGTTCCGGCTGCAGGATGATCTCACCGTCTTTTTCCACTCCCACAATGGTGCACCCCGTGCGGTCGCGAAGTTCCAGGTCGCTGATCTTCTTACCGCACAGTTTTTCTGGCATATCCACCTTGAATATGTTAAGCCCTTCTGCCAGCATGACCATCTCCCCGCTTTGCAGGTAATTAAAGATGGCATTGGCTCCCATGGTGGAATAGGAGAGGCTGAAATCGGCACCGGCGCGGCGCAGTGTATGCAGGTTCCGGTCCAGCGTTGCGCGTGAGATTATCTGGATTTCGGGACGAAGCCGGCGACAGTACAGGGTCAGATAGATATTGGTGTCGTCTTCGTTCGGTGTGATGATTACGGTGTGCGCATCATCGATACCCGCCTCTTTCAGCACCGAGAAATCGGCTGCATCACCCACTATGTAGTGATCTGAAAAAGTGTCCAGTTCTTCAAGCCGCTCTACGATCTTGAAAAGAATCTGGCGTTCCTTCAGGGCCCTGGCAACTACAGTCCCCACTTTTCCACCGCCGAGAACGATGACCGGGGCGTCAGTGGCGTGATAAATTCCCATAAGTTCGTCGTACCGGCGCAAACTGGCAACCGTTCCCACAAGAACCAGGATGCTTTGCTCTTTGATCAGGGTTTCCGATGAAGCAATCTGGTACTTTCCCCGCTCCCATATGCCGACAATATTTACCCCTGTCAGTTCTCTCATACGGGTTTCGGTGAGTGTTTTTCCAACGAGAGGTGTTTCCATGGCCGGCGCCTCTGCGATTACCAGCTCCTGGAACCGGCCGATCACGTGAACCCGCGCACTGCCGCTCACTACCCGTCGCACAAGCGCTTGTCCCATCATCTCCGACAGATTCAGCACCAGATTGCTGCCGGCAAGTTTCAGAATGTCGACCGCATCGCTACTGTTGGTAAAAGAAATGACAGGAACCGACTCACTGAGTTCGCGGATAGTAAATGTGACGTTGGTATTCACCCGTTCATTGTCGTTGGCCACCACCATGGCGGCCTGTCCCACCTGCAGCTTTTTCCATGTTTCCGGATCGTCCACGTTGCCATGGACCACTTCGTAGCCCATATCACTGATTTCCAGAGCCTCGGAAAGTTCCGGAACAACAATCCAGTACCTGTAGTGAAATGCCTTGAGCTTCTCGATCAGCGCTACAGCCACACTGTTGAATTTCGTGATAAGGATATGATTTTTGGTCTCAACAGGCAGCCTGCGTGGTGCGCGTGCCTGAGCTTGCGCCTCCAGCCAGGGGGCATAGAAGAACTGGATGAAGGTGAACGGAAGCATGACCAGCAGAAAAACGACCCCGGTAACCAAAACGGCAGCGGAAAAGACCCGGCCGATATCCGATGCAAAAACGATATCACCGAAACCAAGCGTGGACATGGTTACCAGTGTCCAGTAAAGCCCGGATATCCAGCTATGCTCCTGACCTTCGTAACTGCTGATGATCTGGAAAATGAACGAAAACAGCAGAACCACTCCTATCAAAACCAGCAGAAACAGGATAAGTCTCTTGAGGTTGATTCTGGTGGTTTTTTTTTCAAAAAAATAACTCAGTTCGGTGGCAATGAGATTCATCATAATAGTGACAAAAAATCCGGTACCCTGTTTGCTGATTCAATGCAAAGGCATCTTGACGAAACGATGAAAAGATGCTCCGTAATATATCAATCTACGGAATATCTGTCAGATAACATCTCGCATCTTTCCGGCACTTCAACCAGCTCCTGCTCTCAGCTTTCATCTGTTTAAATCAATTTAGATTTATATGGTCAGAATGAATTCACATGACAGATTTTAATCATCCTCCTGTGTGTCAGCCGGAGGCTGTCATGTTCATTGCACTTCGTGACCTTCGGTTCATGTGTTTATAATTTCTGATTCAATAGGTCAGATAGAATGTCCATGACGATTATAATCATGCTTTTGTGTGAAGGGGAGCCGTCATGGCCATTTCATGCATGTGATGTTTTTTGCATGCTTCTGCCGATAAACTTAAAGTTACAGGTCCGTGCGGGTTTTTTTGTCGTGAATCCCTTACTTTTTGCCTGAAGTCCTTTTATACATCATTTGCATTACTAAAAATATGGCAGCCAACATTAATTTCTCCCCGCTTGAGTATGAAAAACCCGCTGAGGACGAGCTTGTCCGACGCTCCCGCTCATTCCTTGAGTTGATAAAAAAAAGGCGCACGGTCCGGGAGTTTTCAGTGGAACCCGTCCCGGAGGAAGTGATCCGCAACTGCATCGAAGCAGCCGGGACCGCTCCTTCGGGCGCCCACATGCAGCCCTGGCATTTTGTGGTGGTCCGCGATCCGGACATAAAAAAGCAGATTCGCCTGGCTGCAGAAAAAGAGGAGCGCATCAACTACGAAATGCGCTATTCCGATGAAATGAAGAAGGACATCGAAAAACTTGAGACCAACTTCGAAAAACCGTTTTTGGAACACGCCCCGGTGCTGATCGCAGTGTTCAAGGAGTCATACCGGATCGAAAACCACATTCGGCGGAAAAACTACTATGTCAACGAATCGGTCGGTATTGCCACCGGCCTGCTGATCACCGCGCTGCACTATGCCGGACTGGTGTGCCTTCCCCACACGCCGAGTCCCATGCGGTTCCTGAACGAAATCCTGAAACGGCCCGGCAACGAATCACCGACGGTTGTCCTGCCAGTGGGATATCCGGCCGAAAATACCCGTGTGCCGGACCTTAACAGAAAACCGCTAAGCCAGATCCTGACCGAATTCTGATTGCATCACACCCGGAGCACGGAGTACGATCCACCCGGTAATCTGTCAAACGGACAAACAGTTCTTTCCCCGGAAAACTCACATCATTCACACGATCGCTGCGATGGATGACGATATCCCGATGAATGACGATGGCGCCATGGAATACCCGATCGACGGGGTGCTGGACCTGCACGTCTTTCCGCCGTCCGATGTGCACGACCTCGTGCCGGAATACCTTCGGGCTTGCCGCGAAAAAGGGATACTGACGGTGCGTATCATCCACGGTAAAGGGACCGGAACCCTTCGGCGGATCGTCCATTCCCGGCTGGAATCCCTGCCCTGGGTCAGGAGTTATCATCTGGCTGGACATGGAAGCGGTACGTGGGGTGCCACTATCGCCTACCTGGAACCGGCCGGAACCGGCGGGAACACGGATTAATCCATCCGGGAAATATGCCCACCTTGAAATATTATTTTTGGATATTTACCCCTAAACAGTTTATAATTATAATATTAACTACCCCTCTTGCGTTAACCGTTGCACATCTACTATTCCCCCAAGGAACATATCATGACAGACGACGACATGAAAAATATCAGCCGTATCGATCAGGCATCCAAAAACACGTTTGGATGGTTTGTTCGCATACGGAGAGATGGCAAGAAAATAAGCCGCTTTTTCAGCGATGGAAAGTATGGTGGGAAAGACAAGGCCCTTAGTTCCGCCAGGGAGTTCCGGAACAGCAACCTTTTGGAGTGGCAAAGGTTTGCCCGAAATCCGGATCGCGCCATGCATCTCGGAAAGCAGAGCAATATCGGATATCCCGGCATCAGCTACTGTGTGAAATCCAAGAACCGCAACGGCGAAGTATATCAGGAACACGTGTTCCAGGTCTCCTACTCCCCGGAAAAAGGCGTTCACAAGAACAAGTCGTTTTACATACCCAAGGCCCGCACAAAGAGACAGTTCCGCAAAAACTACGATGAGCGGCTCAAAAGAGCGATCGCATTCCGTGACGAGCAGATGATCAGGATCTACGGTGTTCGCTACGTGAACTTCAAGAAGAAAAACAATTCGTCGCTATCCGGATCATCGTCGCTGCCTGGTCCAACTGACGGCAAGAAGTGAATCAAGCCGTTCCATCTGTGAATTATACAGGGTAATTTCTATATTGATGCGTCTGTGAGTGCCCCTTTTCAGTCATCCGGCACGTACATCCACCATTGCCCCCGTTTACGCATGAAATAGAAATTAACTTCATGAATCACAAGAATTTTCCCATCCTCTCCAGTGCGCTCCTTTCCGTTCTCCTGCTGGCAGGCGCATGCGGCACCCCCGAGCCGGTCACCGTTGCTCCCGAAACCCGTTTCACGAAAGCCGAAGCCCCCACGTTTTACCGCGAGGCGACCGCATCCGAAGGCATGGTCGTTTCTGCGCATCCGCTTGGCAGCGAAGCCGGACGGACCATGCTCGCCATGGGCGGCAATGCCGTCGATGCCGCTGTAGCAACAGCTTTCGCCATAGCCGTACTTGAGCCGAACATGTCCGGGCTGGGAGGAAGCGGGGCCATGACCATCTGGAACCGCGAGTCCGGCAGAGCCGATTACCTCGATTTCTACGCTGCCACCGGCGCCGACCCCGATTATGGTCTGGACACCGACCCCGACTCACTCATTACACGGGAACGTGGCGTGGCCGTACCCGGCATGGTGGACGGATTGCTTGAGGCGCTGGATAAATATGGCACGCTGGAGCGTCAAACGGTCATGGAACCAGCCATCCGGCTGGCCGAAGAGGGCTTCATCGTCCACCATCTGCTGGCTGACGTGATTGCCTCGTACTCACAGCGGCTTTTATACGACGACGATTCCGCCGAACTGTTCCTGCCCGGCGGACAGCCGCTGCGTGCCGGCGACCGGCTCATCCAGCCGGAACTCGCCGACGTGCTTCGCCGTATTGCCGTCGAAGGGCGCGACGGTTTTTACTCAGGAGAAGTGGCCCGCCGCACCATTGGGAAACTCGCCGCAGGCAACAGCCGCCTGACCCTGACCGATTTTCAAAACTACTCCCCGACCTGGCGCGGTGCGCTCTGTCAGGAGTGGATGGGGCACCGTGTCCTCAGCGCACCCCCGAGCCTTGCCGGACATGAAGTGATACTGGGGCTCAAGCTCATCGAACGCGGGAACATCGCCAGGCACGGACATCCTGTTGCAAACGGTGATGCGCTCGGTGTTCTGGTGGATGCGATCCGAATTGCCCGGGCAGACCGCGATGAATGGCAGGGTGATCCCACCTTTGTCGATCTGCCCGTTGCGGGAATGATCAGCGACTATTACGCATCCCTCCGTGCATCGGCCATGGGCGGTGACGTCCCGGATACCATGCATGCCGGCAACCCCTGGCCTGCCACGCCGCGCTATACTGCTCCGCCGGAGTGCGTGGGCCCCGGCTTCTTCGCACTGCCGCAGAACATAACGCAACGCGACTACGACGAGTTGAGGCAACACCTTCCCGTACCTGATCCGGCAACGGAAGAGGAACACGAAAAAATGGAAAACGCAGCTTACGGCAATACCCCGGACGCAACCCCCGACCCGGAAGAGCAGCACACCACGCACATTTCCGTTGTCGACCGGCACGGTAACGCGGTATCGATGACCAACACGCTTGGGCTCTATTTCGGATCGGCCGTTTTCTCTGACGGTGTCTTCTACAACTCCGCCAACCACAACTTCGGCGGCAGTTACGGCAGCATTCGCGGGCCCGGACGCACGGCACACTCCAGCACCGCTCCGACCATAGTGCTTAACGGCGACCGTGCAGAGCTGGTCGTAGGTTCCCCCGGCTCCGGACGCATCCCCCCGGCGGTGATCAGCATGATCGTTCACACCCTGGTCTACAATCTGCATCCAGCCGAGGCCATCCGCATGCCACGGGTTTATCCGATGATCAACGAACCCGTGGTCCAGATGGAGCGCGGTTACTCGGCAGAGGCAATCGAGGCCCTGAACCTGCGCGGCTATGTCATCTCCCCTTCCAACTTCCCCATGAACATGCTGTTTGGCGGTGTCCAGATGATCCGGGTGCTGGAGGATGGAACCATGATCGGCGTCTCAGATCCCAGGCGGGATGGCGGAGCGGCCGGACTCTGACCGTTCGGATCGAATTTGTCATAAACACATGAACCGAAGGTCACGAAGTGCAATAGAAATTACAAACAGATGAAACGCATCATCATAGATATCGACATCCAGAACATACTTGACATCGTAAAAAAGCGAAAAGGCCGGCTGTCGGCCTTTTTCGCAAAATACCTCATCAAGGAGGATACGATACGGGAAGAGGTGGAGCGACGGGTGGTGGACGAAATCCAGAAGGGTGTGGAAATGAACCTGAAGATCCGACTGCATCAGGAAGGCATCAAGGCCCGTGTGAACGTCCGTCAGGAGAAACCGCCTGATTCAACGCCTGTTTCACCGCTTGATTCAACGCCTGATTCATACCCTGATTCATAGCCTGATTCA
>RECX01000200.1 GCA_007693825.1 Balneolaceae bacterium | reverse complement strand
CCGGATTCCTCATTCGCGGCCGGATTCCTCATTCGCGGCCGGATTCCTCATTCGCGGCCGGACCCTCTATCCGCCGGCCCGGTCCCATTGATATCTGGCATACGGTTTCAGGTGCAGGTCGTCGATCATCCCCTCCCTTGCCTTGAACCAACCGGTGACGGCGATCATGGCGGCATTGTCGGTGCAGTATTTTGGATGGGGGATGTGCAGTGAGGCCCCGAGCTCCCCGGCCATCTTGCGCGCCTTCTCCCGCAGCATCGAATTGGCCGATACGCCGCCGGCTATGATCACACTTTTGACCCCGGTTTTACGTACGGCCTGGCGCAGCTTGTGGATGAGTACATCGGTGATGGCCGCGGAAATGCTGGCACACAGATCGTTAAGGTGTTCTGAGACAAAAGCCGCGCGCTCCGGTTCCGGGATATCCTTAAGGTAGTAGAGTACTGATGTCTTGAGTCCGGAAAAGCTGAAATCCAGCCCCTTTTTCATCATGGCACGCGGAAAATTGTAGAAACCGGGGTCACCGTCACGGGCCAGCCGGTCGATTTCGGGTCCGGCGGGATAGGCGAGACCGAGCAGTTTCCCGATTTTGTCGAAGGCTTCGCCGGCCGCATCGTCCCGGGTCTGTCCCATGAGCTTATGCCGGAGCGGACGGGTGACGTGGAAGATCTGGGTATGTCCGCCGGAAACCACAAGGCTTACGAACGGGAGCTGCGGCTGCTCCTCGATGAAGGTGGCGTAGATGTGGGCATCGATATGGTTGACGCCGATGACCGGTTTGTTCCACTGGATGGCGAGGCCTTTGGCAAAGCAGAGCCCTACCAGCAGCGATCCCATGAGGCCGGGACCTTCGGTGACGGCGATGGCTTCGATATCCTCCCTGCCGAGACCGGCGTCTGACAGTGCCCGGGCGACGGTATGCCAGATCACCCGCTCATGGGCGCGCGATGCCAGTTCGGGGACGATGCCGCCGAAATCGACATGGTCACTCTGGGATGCGATAACGCTGGAGAGCAGCCGCGTGCCGTCGTACACTGCCGCGGCTGTCTCATCGCAGGATGATTCGATACCCAGAACCGCCATCAGCTGGACGGGTTAGTTTCTGATAAAAACGCCGGGATTGGCGCCTGCAGCAAGAACGCCGCCACCGTATCCGAGGGAGTAGACCGGCTGTCCGGCGAGTCCGTCAGGCTCCCAGTTGTCGCCGTTGTCCGTTGAGGTATAAAGTCCGCCCCGGGTTGCCGCGACGAGTTTGTTGTCGGATGCGACCACCAGGTCATAGACTTCCTTGTCGGCAAACTGGCTTCCGGTTTCCTGCCAGGTCTGTCCGGCATCGGCAGAGCGGTAGACACCGTCCTGGGTCGCGACAAAAACGGTGCCATCGCCGTTGACTGCCATGGCATTTGCACGGACCTGGGGCAGATCCGCATCCACCGGTTCCCACTGGTTGCCGCCGTCATCGGAGCGATAGATTTTGTTGGTCACGCCGGCCAGGACAGTGCCGTCCGCCAGTACGCCGAGTGCGTATCCGAACGTCAGGGGAATGCCTGCGTTGGCCTGGGTCCAGGAGGCGCCGTTGTCATCGGAAACATAGATGCCGCCGACCAGGGTTGCGGCAAACACTCGCCCGGTCTCGTGAACCAGAACGGCCTGCGCGCGGGTCTCGTCCATGCCCTGAACCATGCGGCGCCAGCTGCGTCCGTTGTTATCGGACCTGTAAACGCCGTTCTGTGTGGCTGCGAAGTAGGTATCGCCGGATCCATGCGCGAAATCATAGACTGAAACATTGTCCAGGTTGCTTTGCAGCCAGTTCTCTCCGCCGTCGGTGGAGAAAAAGACACCCTGACCAAGAGTGCCGGCAAGGATATTCCCGCCACCCGCGACATGCAGTGCCCAGACCGATCCGCCGCGGGGACCTTCTGTGTTGTTCCAGTTGGGGGAAACCGCTGATGCTGTTTGGAAAGCCGTTACGGCCAAAAACAGTACGAGAAAGGAAGTAACCGTGAAATGTTTCATATTTATAAGCCCTTTTGAATTCCTTTTTGAGATGACGAACCTGCGCTTGCGAAATACCGCGACACACGGTGCAGCCCGGTGGCACGAACATGATCAGTGACAAGCACTTTCATGGTCAGTGACAAGCACATTGTTCAAAGATAATGTTTAACGGGAAATAAACGAATGATATTCTCATCATTTCCGGTTTACATAGATCGGGTATCGTCATACCTTGGGTTCTCTGCTGCCGTTATTGCGGAGCGGAAGAGGGCAAGAAGCAACACCATCCACCAGAACACGCATGCCGTCCAACACCATCATCATTCGCGGGGCCCGCGAGCACAACCTGAAGAATATCGACCTGGATATTCCGCGCGACCGGTTCGTGGTCATCACGGGCATTTCCGGGTCGGGCAAGACCTCCCTGGCGTTCGACACGATCTATGCCGAGGGCCAGCGCCGGTTCATGGAGTCGCTTTCGGCCTATGCACGGCAATTCCTGGGGATGATGGAACGTCCCGATACCGATTTCATCGACGGGCTCTCGCCGGTCATCTCCATCGACCAGAAGACCACGAGCCGCAATCCCCGCTCCACGGTCGGCACCGTCACCGAGATTTACGATTACCTTCGGCTTCTGTTCGCCCGGGCCGGTACGCCCTACTCCTACCTTACCGGCAACCGCATGCAGAAGCAGACGCCCGAAGAGGTGGTGGCCAGCATCATGCAGCTGCCGCAGGGCACGCGCGCCTACTGCATGGCGCCTGTGGTGCGCGGACGCAAGGGGCATTACCGCGAGCTGTTCGAGCAGACGCTCAAGCAGGGGTTCATCCGGGTGCGCATCGACGGCGAGTTCCATGAACTCGAACCCGGACTTCAGGCCGACCGTTACAAGACACACAACATCGAAGTGGTTGTGGACCGGTTTGTCGTCTCCGAAAACAGCCGCAGCCGTATTGAGCAGAGCGTGCAGGTTGCGCTGGATATGGCCGACGGCAATCTGATCCTGGCCATTGAGGATGCGGAAAGCGACCGTGGATTCCGTGACATGCTCTTCTCGCAGAATCTGTTCGATCCCGAAAGCGGCCTCTCCTACGACGAGCCGGCGCCCAACATGTTCTCGTTCAACTCACCCTACGGCGCATGTCCGGATTGCGACGGACTCGGTTACCGGTACGATGTGGATCCCGGCCTGGTGATCCCCAATCGAAAGCAGAGCATCGAAGAGGGTGCCATCCGTTATCTCGGCAAACCGCGCAGCATTTTCGTATTCAAGCAGCTCGAAGCGGTCTTTCAGTCCCACCGGGCATCGTTCCGCACGCCGTTTCAGGAACTGCCCGAAGACCTGCGGGATATCATCATGCACGGCAGCGGTGATCGCAAGTATGATATCACCTACGACTTCCGCGAAAGCAATGTCACCTACAAGCACAGCTTTCCGGGTATCTGTGCGCTGATCCGCGACCAGTACGGCTCTTCGAAATCGGCTTCGCAGCGCGATAAGGCCAAGGCCTTCATGAACCGGGTATCCTGCAGCACCTGCGGCGGCGGACGCCTCAAAAAAGAGGCCCTCTCCTACCGGGTCGGCGACTTCAACATCCATGACCTGGTGCGGATGGACATCCGTGCGCTGCGCCGCACGGTGGACCGGCTCGAGCTTTCCGACCGCCAGCGCGTCATCGCCTCCCAGATCGTCAAGGAGATCCGTGACCGGCTGGATTTTTTGTTGAATGTCGGACTCAACTACCTTTCCCTGGACCGTGAGGCGCAGACCATCAGCGGCGGGGAAGCCCAGCGCATCCGCCTGGCCACACAGATCGGCACCCAGCTTGTCGGGGTGCTTTACATCCTCGACGAACCCAGCATCGGGCTGCATCAGCGCGACAATATAAAGCTCATCCATTCGCTCAAACAGCTCCGCGACCTGGGCAACAGCGTCATCGTGGTGGAGCATGACCGTGAGACCATCGAACATGCCGATTACGTGGTGGATCTGGGTCCCGGTGCCGGGCGGTTTGGCGGTTACATTGTCTCCCAGGGCCGGCCCGAAGAGCTGGACCCATCCTCCATGACCGCCCGTTTCATGCGCTACGAGGAGCGCATCCCCCTTCCGGAAACCCGGCGCAGTGGAAAAGGCACCGAATTGGCGATCAAGGGCGCGCGCGGACACAACCTGAAGTCGGTGGATCTGCACCTGCCCCTGGGTACGTTTACTTGTGTTACCGGGGTGAGCGGAAGCGGCAAAAGCTCGCTCATCAACCTGACCGTGGTGCCGCTGCTCAGCTCGCATTTTTACCAGTCGCGGTCCGTCCCGCTGCCCTATGATGAAGTGCACGGACTTGAGCATCTCAACAAGATCATCTCCATCGACCAGAGTCCGATCGGGCGCACGCCGCGGTCCAACCCGGGCACCTACACCAAGGTCTTCGACATCATCCGCTCGCTGTTCGCCGAGCTGCCGGAGGCCAAGATCCGCGGGTATGGCCAGGGGCGCTTTTCCTTCAATGTGAAGGGCGGGCGCTGCGAGGCCTGTACCGGCGACGGGGTCAAGAAGATCGAGATGAATTTCCTGCCGGATGTCTACGTCACCTGCGAGAGCTGCAATGGGCGGCGTTACAACCGTGAGACGCTGGACATCCACTACAAGGGAAAAAACATTGCCGATGTGCTGGAAATGAGTATTGAGCAGGCCGCCGGGTTTTTCGATGCGGTACCGCGCGTCAGGCGGATCATGGAGACCATGAACTCGGTGGGCCTGGGCTATCTCACGCTGGGACAGTCCAGCACCACGCTTTCCGGCGGGGAGGCGCAGCGCATCAAACTGGCGCGCGAGCTGTCCAAGATCGGCACCGGCGACACGCTGTACGTGATGGACGAGCCCACCACCGGCCTGCATTTCCAGGATGTGACCATGCTGGTCAACGTCATCCAGCAGCTGGTCGACAAGGGGAACACCGTGGTGGTCATCGAGCACAACCTGGACCTGATCCTGGCCGCCGACCACATCATCGACATGGGTCCCGAAGGCGGCGACGAGGGCGGTGAGATCATTGCCACCGGAACACCAGAAGAACTCACGCTGTCCGGGCGCTCCTATACCGGCCGCTTCCTGCGCGAAGAGCTGGTGCGCAACGGGAAAATGGCAGCATCATAAACAGGCGGACGGGTGCTGCGCGCCTCCCATCCACCCCTGAAAAAACCCCTTCCGCCACCATTATCATTTTGCCACTGGCCATGCGTTTATGTATATTTAAGGCTGATGTCATTCTTCCGCTCACATATCATCAAAGTACCGCTGCTCCTGTTGATTATCACGGGAATCACGTTTGTCGCGTGGCCGCGGGAGGACCGGAAACAGACCGGCGAATCGGTGTCTGCCTGGCTGATGGGACTGCGTGCCGATACGGACAATCCTGAGGTTCAGAACAAGATTTACTCTCTCCGGGGCGAGCAGGGCGACATCCCGGGGCTGTTGCGCAAAGCTTCGGCCATCGTTGGCGAGCATCAGGACGATTTCACGCTTCCGGTGGATGAAGGAAGTGACACAAGCGATGACATCTACAATACTCTTCTGCTGAAGTGGACGCTCTTCCAGCAGGAGGCCCTGGCCGATACGCTCACCGTCGTTGAGCGTCAGGTTCAGGTACCGCCTGCCAGCGAAAAAGAGGACAAATCCCTCCGGAGCCAGGTCACCAGCTCCATTCAGTTTATCATCGGCGCCTACAGCAGGCTGAGCGATGCGATTGACTATATCCGCATGATCCTCAGACCGCTGATCGGGGGAATATCCATCAACGCCCCTTAGGCCCTGCAGATGTCAGGCCATCCGTTTGCCGGTCCGCACTGCCCGAGGTGTCAGACCATCTGTTGGCCGGTCCGCACTGCCCGGTGATATGCATGGCGGAAAGTGATTGCGCCTGACCATCCCTCTTCTGAACGAAGCATCTGATCCGGTTGCAGCCGGCAACCCGTGCTTCCCCGCCGGTTCGGAAGTTCGTCTCATCGGCCGCATAATCTGTCGCGGCAACCGTTTTATCCAACTATCTATTTACAAACAAAGAGCAAAACAACAGTTATGAAAGGTAATGGAACCAAAGTGGCTTTTATCGTCGCCTTTTTATTTTTGACGATATACTATCTGTTTCCCTCATTCCAGTACTGGCTGGAAATGCGGAAAATAGACAATATGGTGGAAGAAGAGCGTGTGGAGTATGTGCGCGAAAATGAGGCAAGGATCGAAAACATGCGCGAAAAGATCCTTACTCTGGGACTGGATCTCCAGGGCGGCATGCACGTGACCCTTGAGCTGGCCACAAACCAGCTGATCCAGGAACTTGCCGGTGAATATGCCGATGAAGAGTTCAACGAGATCCTGGCCACGGCCAACCAGCGTGCCCGTGAAAGCAACACGGATGTGATTGCCGAGTTTGTGATGGTGTTTGAGGAGCGCGATGCGGAAGCGCGCATGAGCCGCTATTTCCGCTCCGATGCCGACAACATCACGCGACGGTCGACCAACGCCGAGATCCAGCAGTGGCTCCAGGAGCAGCGCGATGCCGCCGTCAACCGCGCCATCGAAATCGTCCGGAACCGGATCGACCGATTTGGTGTGACCGAACCTTCGATCGTACGCCAGGGCAACAACCGCCTTGTCGTCGAGCTGCCCGGCGTGACCGACGAAGAGCGGGTGCGCGATCTGCTGCGCGGAACAGCCCGGCTGGAATTCCGCCTGACTGCGGATCCCGACGACCTGCGGCACTCCCTTGAGCGCGTCATCGCCCACTTCGAGCCCCATGAGGACGAGTTCGATCTCGAAGACCAGTGGGAAGAGCTGGACCAGGAGCGTCAGGAAAATCCGTTGCTTCAGGTTTTTCTTCCGCAGGGTCAGGGCGTCACGTTCGGATCCGCTGCCGGTGCTGACACCGCACAGGTCAACCAGCTCATCAGACAGCCCGAAGTACAGCGCCTGCTTCCGCGCGACATCACGCTTATGTGGACTGCCAATCCGCAGTTCGAGATGGAAGGACGCAACTACTACTCGCTGATCGGTGTTCGCCGCCAGGTGGAACTGACCGGAGATGTGGTCACCGAAGCACGTCCCACTTTCGACCAGCACACCAACCGTCCGGAGGTCTCCATGACCATGAACCGGCAGGGTGCGCGTGTCTGGGCGCGCGTGACCGGCGCCAATATCGGACGGCCCATTGCCATTGCACTGGACGGTGTAATCTACTCCTACCCTGTTGTCCAGGGTCAGATCACCGGTGGACGATCATCCATCACCGGCCTGGCCAGTTCGGCCGAGGCGGAAGACCTTGTGAACATCCTGATGTCGGGTGCCCTTCCCGCACCACTGAACATTGTCCAGGAGCGCACCGTGGGTCCGAGCCTGGGTGAGGCCTCCATCCGCGCCGGATTCAATTCGGCCCTGGCCGGCCTGGCCATCGTGGTCTTCTTCATGATGTTCTACTACCGCACCGGCGGCGCCATTGCCGACATTGCGCTGGTGTTGAACATCATCTTCATCATGGGTATCCTGGCCGCGTTCAACGCCACGCTTACCCTGCCCGGCATTGCCGGTATTGTGCTGACCATCGGTATGGCGGTGGATGCCAACGTACTGATTTTCGACCGTATCCGCGAGGAGCTGCGCGCAGGAAAAAGTCTCATTGCAGCCATCGACAGCGGTTATGCCAACTCCATGAGCGCCATCCTTGATGCCAACATCACCACGTTCCTCACGGCTGT
>RECX01000311.1 GCA_007693825.1 Balneolaceae bacterium | reverse complement strand
TTCAGCCCGAGTGGGATACGCCGGAATCCATTCCGCTGATCGTGGATTATGTGAAAGCACACCCGGAATGGTCCATCAGCCTTCAGACACACAAGTTCCTGAATGTGCCCTGATGTGGTCATGCCAGCAACGCGGGTAACGGAACCCGGTCTTGCAGCTTTACGTCTGCGGCATTCTTGCGTCCCTATTTTGAAAGCTTGTCGAGCAGCACGGCCAGGTCGTGATTGAAATCAGGTGTTGGTACCGGCCGGAACGTCTCTCCGGTCAGCGTTTCGTACAGTTCGCGGTAGCGTTCATGGATGGAAATACGCACATCGTCGGGCAGGACCGGCAGTTTCTGGTCGAGCGTTGCATGGTGGCCGCTTTCGATGAGCCACTCCCGAAGGAACTCCTTGGAGAGTTGTTTCTGGGGTTCCCCGCGTTTGAGGCGCTCCCCGTATCCATCCGCGTAAAAATAACGGGAGGAGTCGGCGGTGTGCACTTCGTCGATAAGTACCAGTTTGTCGCGGAAAAGACCGAATTCGTATTTCGTGTCGACCAGGATCAGGCCTTTCTTTTGCGCCACTTCCCATCCGCGCCGGTAAAGTTTCAGCGCAGTCTTGCGGATCTCGTCCCACACGGGCTCGGCAACGAGTCCGCCGGACAGGATTGCCGCCTCGGTGATATCCTCGTCATGTCCTTCCTTTGCTTTTGTAGTGGGGGTGAGGATGGGTTCGGGAAAGGCTTCGTGCTGCCGCAGGCCGTCGGGCATTTGCTGTCCGCAAAGTTCGCGTCCGCCTTCCTTGTAGACCCGCCACGCGTGTCCGGTCAGATAACCCCTGACGACCACCTCCACCGGCAGCGGCCGGCATTTCCGGGCAATGGTGACATTGGGATGCGGGACGTCGATCACGTGATGTGTGCAGAGGTCTTCGACATTGCGAAACCCGTGCCAGGCGAGCTGGTTGAGCAGCTGGCCCTTGAACGGGATGGGCTCGTTGAAGATATGGTCAAAGGCGGAGATGCGGTCGGTGGCGACGATGGCCATCCGGTTTTCATCCAGATAGTAGAGGTCACGCACCTTCCCCCTGTAATCCGCGGAGTGTCCCGGCGGCATTGTTTCGGTGATGCAATGCGCAAGCAGTTGCGAGCGGTCGGACTTGGAATTCACGGGTGCTTGCTGGAGTTTCGGACTACGAGTTTTGGTTCGATCTCACTCTGGACGAGGGATGTGTCCTTCTCCTTGATCATGGTCGTCAGCCGGTCAATGGACATCATACCCACGTCATACATTTTCTGGTCGATGGTGGAGAGGCCGAGGTAATGCGCTGTTTTGATATTGTCATATCCCATGACGCCGATATCCTCGGGGATACGGAGTTTGTCCTCCCGAAGCGCATGCATCACGCCTATGGCCTGGGCGTCGTTGGTGCAGAATATGGCCTCGGGGAGGCCGCCGCGCTCCTTCATGATCTGGACAGATTCGTAACCGGCCTCTTCACTGTATCCGGAGTGTTTGCGTGTGATGCCTTTGACGAAAAAAATCTCATCGAGCGGCAGGTTGTATGTTTTAAGGACATCACGGAAACCTTTCTCCCTGTCATCGGCAACCATTGATTTGCTGTGGGACCGGACCATGCCGATTTTTTTGTATCCCATTTTGATCAGATGTTCCCCGGCCAGGTATCCGCCTTTATAGTTATTCCAGTACAGGTAGTTGAAATCATCGTGTTTCGCACCAACAAGTACGACAGGTATGCCAGAAGTCTTGAGCCGTTTGCTGGTCTCGTTATCGATGTTGATCGAAACTATGATCAGGGCATCCGGAATGCCGCGGTCCAGGAACATCTTGAGGGTTTCTTCCGGAGTGGCTGATCCGGTGTTGTAGATGATAAAGTCCAGATCAGTGTCCTTTAGCCGGTCCTTGATGCCTTTGAGGACTTCGTTGAAGAATGGAGTCGTAAACGTCGGCAGGGCCACAGCGATAATCTGTGCTTCACGTCGCGCCAGCTTTCTCGCATTTACCTGTGGACGAAAATCGAGTTCATCAATGGCTTTCTGTACCCGTTTTTTTGTCTCTTCGGAGACGTAGGGGGATCCGTTCAGAACACGGGAGACTGTCGAGATAGCCACGTTGGCCACCCGGGCAACATCATAAATAGTTTGCTTTTTTGCCATGATTGCGTTTGTTAGGCGTAAAAATCTGGATTAGTAAATAGTGCAGGTGCGCTAAATATCAGCAGACGGTCAAAAATGCCTGTGCGGATGTGTTGCTTTTCCAGGGGGAGCATGCCGGAAGACTCGCAAAAAAGAACCGTATTCCACATAATACCCTCCCGGATTTAATCTTCAATAGAAAAAAAACGAATCTAATTATATAAAGTAGTGAATTATGCTGAAAAATTACAGAGAAGTTGAAAATCAGTCTTTGCCAGCCGGACTGACCGTGGCCGCCGCGATCGTTCACAACCGTCCGGCGTCCGTTTGGAACATGGCCACACCCCATATCTTGTTCCGTAACATTTGCAGCAGCACAGAGAAATTCGCTGCTGGCAGGAAGAAAGCGGGGAATGAAGCCGAAACTCTTGGCGGGGAACGAAATCAAATGAAATCGTTTTATATTGGTTATCATTTTAAACATCCACAAAAATAAAAGACGGATACTTTGTCATCCTGGTCCATAAGATCGGTTTACGAACGAACCTCTCTGCACAGGGGAGTGATTGAGGAGGTCACAGATCCGGAATTGCGCGATGCGTATGAGCACTGCCGCAACATTACCCGGAAATATGCCAAGACATTTTATCTGGCAACCCGCTTTCTCCCGCATCACAAACAGCGCAGCATTTTTGCCATTTACGGGCTTTGCCGTTTTCTGGACAACCTTGTGGATGAAGCCGAGGACCTGATAGCGGAAAACCCGGTCAAGCTGCAGGAGGTGGAACAAACGCTTTCCGAGTGGAAAGAAAAGCTGCGGCACACCTACGAGGGAGAGCCGTCTGACAATCCGATCCTGCTGGCCTTCTCGGACGTGCTCCGCCGCCACGATATTGCCATCTCCCTTCCTTTTGAATTGATCGACGGGGTTGCCATGGATCTGACGAAAAACCGGTACGAGACGTTTGATGAGCTGTACGAATATTCCTACAAGGTGGCATCGGTTGTCGGACTCATGATCAGTGAGGTCTTCGGGTACGAAGACAAAGCAGCCCTGCAGCATGCCGTGGACCTGGGAATCGCCATGCAGCTCACGAACATTCTCCGCGATATTGGCGAAGACCTGCTGCGTGACCGCATCTACCTGCCCGCCGAAGACCTCCGCCGTTTTGGCGTCTCGGAGGATGACCTCTTCGGCCACCGGATGTCTGACGCATTCCGGGAGTTGATGCGTTTCCAGATCGACCGTGCCCGCAGCTACTATGCCAGCGCCGACAAAGGCATCCCCATGCTGACCCCCGACAGCCAGGTCCCGGTCCGCCTTGCCCGACACAACTATGCAAGAATCCTCGATCAAATCGAAACAAACGGGTACGAAGTGTTTACCCGTCGCGCTTACCTGTCATTAACAAGGAAGATGGCCATTCTTCCCCGTGTCTGGTGGCACACGGTACGGTCCTCGTGAAACGTATCTCCGGAAAAAGTTTTTAAAATATCCGGCTATCCTTTAGCTTTCCATCAGCCGAACAGTCTCAGAAACACGTCACTTTTTTGAAATCCCCCTGCGATGGAAAAGACGAATCACAGCTGGCAAAGTCCCAGTCTGGGAAGAAAGACCACCATTACGGTATATGGAACCGAAGGCACCCCGCTCCTTGCTTTTCCGGATAACGGTGAAAAACGGACCGAATGGGAGAAAAACGGACTCATTGATGCGCTTTCTTTCCAGATCGAAAATGGCCATAACCGGATATTCTGCATCGACTCGATCGACAAGGAGAGTTTTTTTAAAACCGGGACTACGCCGCGACTGCGGATCGTCCGGCACCGCCAGTTTGAAAGCTATGTTATTGACGAAGTGCTGCCTTTCATCAGAAAAACAGCGGGAAACCTGTTCATCATGACAGCAGGAGTCGGTTTGGGTGGCTACCATGCGGTCAATCTGCTGCTCAAATACCCGAGCCAGATCCAGAAAGCCATATCCATCGGTGGCAGATTCCAGATCCGCCCGTTCATGGATGAATACTTTGACGACAACGTCTATTATAACAACCCACTGGAGTACCTTCCCAATCTGGATGACGAGACCCTGCTCGATGACATCAGAAACACGGACATCCGGCTGGTGGTAACACCTGACGATCCCAATCTGGAAGTGAACTACATGCTCAGCGACATACTCAGGGCCAAGGCGATCGAACATATATTTGATTACTGGATCGAAACCGGTGACCATCCCTGGGAGATCCGGGGGGATATGCTGCAGCGCCATGTTCCGTAAAATACTCATCGCCAATCGTGGTGAAATTGCCTTGCGGGTTATGCGGACCTGCAGGGAACTGGGGTTGCAGACCGTAGCTGTCTGTTCGGAATCCGACAAACATAGTCCCCACGCCCTCTATGCCGATGAGACGGTGCTGCTGGAAGGAGAAACGATATCTCAAACCTATTTGAATATTGCGCAGATACTGCAGGTCGCCAGGGAGCGGCAGGCGGACGCTGTCCATCCCGGTTATGGATTTCTAAGTGAAAATGCCGAATTCGCCGAGGCGTGTGCGAAGGAGCAGGTTGTCTTTATCGGTCCCGAACCGCATGCCATTCGGCAAATGGGGGACAAGACCCGCGCCCGCGAACTCATGGACAAGGCGGGGGTGCCTGTCCCGCCGGGTGCACACTCATCGGTCTCAACAGACCAGCAAGCACTGGAGATAGCCCGCGGAATCGGTTTTCCGGTGCTGGTAAAGGCTGCAGCCGGCGGCGGAGGAAAAGGGATGCGCATGGTGCGGACCGAAAAGGAACTGCCCGGGGCATTGAAGACCGCCCGGTCGGAATCGGCCAGCGCCTTTGGCGACGATCGGATTTACCTGGAGAAATATCTGGATGAGCCGCGCCACGTGGAATTCCAGATTTTCGCCGACCGTCACGGCAACATGGTGCACCTTTTTGAACGCGAGTGCTCCATACAGCGTCGCCACCAGAAACTGATTGAGGAGTCGCCAAGCCCGTTTCTTGACGAGGCGCTTCGTTCCGAAATGGGCGATGCGGCACTGCGTGCCGCAGGCAGCTGTGGATACACCGGTGCCGGCACGGTAGAGTTCCTGGTGGACCGTGACCGCCAATTTTATTTTCTGGAGATGAATACCCGCCTTCAGGTGGAACATCCCGTCACCGAAATGATCACCGGTATCGATCTGGTTGCACTCCAGATCCGTGTGGCCGAAGGTCACCCGCTGCCGTGGAAACAGCATCAGATACGGCGGCATGGTCATGCCATTGAATGCCGGATCTGCGCTGAGAATCCACTGGAACAGTTTCTTCCGGCAACCGGAACCGTGCAGACGTGGCGTCCGGCAGCAGGCGCCAATATCCGGATGGATGAGGGAATCCGTGCGGGACAGCAGATCACGGCCGAGTACGATCCGCTGCTGGCCAAACTTGTCGTTTACGGGAACAACCGGTCGCAGGCCATTGCACGGATGATCCATGCGCTTGATGAAACCGTACTCACCGGATGTCCCACCACCATTCCTTTCTGCCGGTATGTCATGGAGCACCCGGCATTCAGGGAAGGCCGCTATCACACCCACTTCATCCCGGAACACTTTATCGGGGCGGAACTGCAAAACGAGACATTATCCCATCCCGTCGCCATCATTGCCGGTTTGCTGCACAATGAAAACAACCATGGCGGCAACTCCTGGAACCCGGCACACGGGCACACTGGAAATACCCATGGATCGACGGAAGGCGAACCCGGCCCGCAAGTCGCATCCGGAGGAAACAGCAGCCGTGACAGTTCGGCGGGCGGCCGTGCAGGAACAGCGTGGTGGGTGCGACGCAAATACCGCAGCTAGTCCCAAAGCAGCTAGTCCCAAATGAGTTTTTTCAAGACAGCTTCACACAACTTGCGTATATTTCCCTAATGGGACATAAATATTTTACTAGTTACCGGAAATCACGAAAAACAAGGAGTATTCATTTTGTCTGACAAGCAAGAATTATACAATCAGCTCAAGAAGCTGGAAACCGAGCAGAGGAATCCTGGAACCATGCATATTGACCTGGCCGATCCGCTCGAGATCGTCCGCCTGATGAACGAGCAGGACAAGCTGGTCGCCGAGTATGTGAGTTCCAGAAAAGAGCAGATAGCGCAGGCTGTCATCTATGCCCATGAGGCATTGGCCCGGGGCGGGCGTCTGATCTACACAGGTGCCGGTACCAGCGGCCGGCTCGGAGTACTGGATGCGGCCGAATGTCCGCCAACGTTCGGCACCAGGCCGGATCAGGTGATCGGAATTATCGCGGGCGGACGCGAGGCCATGTTCGTGGCCCAGGAAGGCTCGGAGGATCTGCCGGAACATGGGGAAAAAGATATCGCACACCTGAACGTTAGTGATAAAGATGTCGTTTGCGGGCTGGCAGCCAGTGGCCGTACTCCCTATGTTCTCGGAACGCTGGAGGAAGGCAAACGGCGTGGAGCGCGGACCATCATGGTCTGCTGCGTCTCTGCCGAGCGCGTCAAACTGGAGCTGAAGGCTGATGTCATGATCGATATCCCGGTGGGACCGGAAGTGATCATGGGCAGCACCAGGCTCAAAAGTGCAACGGCTCAGAAAATGGTCTGTAACATGATATCCACCGGTGCCATGGTACGCCTTGGCAAGGTGTACGAAAACGTAATGGTGGATCTGATGCTGACCAACAAGAAACTCGTGGAACGCTCACGGCGCATCATCACCATGTTCACCGATGTCGATTATGATGAAGCATCACGTCTGATGATGGAATCCGGCGGCAAGGTCAAGGTTGCCCTGCTCATGGGACTGGCAAAAGTGAGTCGTGAAGAAGCGGAAAAGCAGCTGGAAGCGCACGACGGGTTCATCCGTGCGGCTTTGCAGTCCTACGAAAATAAATAAACAGGTCGGGCGCTTAACAGACACAAGGCCTCCGGCTTACAGAAACAAGTTATTGTGAGGCATTGGGATTTTATAGAAAGACGGGAAAGCGCCTATTTTTTCAGGATTCAGATTGCCGTTATCTGCTGCCTGATCCTGTTTATCATGCTCTTTCGATACTGGCCGGTTGGCGACGGTGACAGCCGGCTGGTCATCGGTTCGTTTAATGAAGATCGGATCCTGATGCCCGAGTTCATTGAAACCAGGCAGCAGGCGGCGGTAGAACGTGTGGCCCCGCTGGTCCCGCGTCCCGAGGTCACCGTCCCCGATGAAGAGGTTGTGGACGTGGAGTTTGACCTGGAAATATCCGTTGTGGATACGGGTGCTGATTTTGGGCCCATACCGCTGCCGGAAGGCCCGGGCGATATTGTGGAACAGCCGGACAGGCCGCCCAATGTCAGGCGGATTGTGGAACCTGTTACACCAGCACAGGCCCGGCGGGATGGTGTACAAGTGGAAATCGTGGTCCGCTACGTGGTTTCCGAACGTGGTGAAGTGGAAGAGGCCGTTATAGACGAGATCCGAATGTACAATCGCCAGACCGGACGTTTTGAGGTGGTCGCCGACGTTGGATACGGTTTCCGGGAAATCACCCTTGAAGCGGCCAGGCAGTGGCTTTTTCATCCGGCCATTTATCAAGACCGGCCCGTACGGTCCACAACCCGCCATCGGTTTACCTTTGGC
>RECX01000199.1 GCA_007693825.1 Balneolaceae bacterium | reverse complement strand
GGTTGCTTGTCGGTGATTGCTTGCCGGTGGTTGCTTGCCGGTGGTTATCAAGTCTGATTTGCCAGAGCCATGTCTGTCAGGCATGCCGTTTTTCTTTTGGGGATGTACGTCAGGAAATTGCACGTCATTTCTGCAGGATACGAACTTCATCGGTCAGCGGGCCTGAAAAGCCGGAAACAACTTATGGATAAACGCGGATAGGCACATGTTGTGAGAGTCGGATCCGGACATTCCTGCTCCTGTCTCTTTCCACTTCCTCATACCACTCCTCGCCGTAGACTATGCCGGTGGACTCCATCACCTGTCGTGCGAGTTTCATTGCCACTTCATTGGTAACCCTTATGGAACCGTGGGAGACTGCCCTGCCTATGGATGAGGGCTCAATGGTTCCGTGAATGGATCTCGGCGCATCGTAGATCAGCTGGGCCCTTCCCAGCGGATTGTCGGGGTCACCGGGCGCCATGATGGCCCGATACCACGCCCATTCTTCATCAGGCGGATGCCACCAGGGGTTCCAGACCACTTCATAAACAGCCCAGCTGCCCGAGCGGGTGGGCCATGCCGGTTTGCCCACTGCTACCGGATAGGTGGCAATTTTTTCTCGGCCGCTGAACACATACAGTTCACGGTTATTGATGCTTACCTCAATCCGCATATCTGCCACAGCGAGCGAACGGTTTATGCCTGATGTCACCGCAGAAATTCCCATCGTGTCGGGAGTGAGCTCCATGTATGGTGCAAGCTCTTGATCCTCCAGGTCCGAAGGATGGTCTTCATCCTTTTCAGAAACTTTTTCCGGGATTACATCAGGCGGATCGGTTTTCGTTGTGTCCGGGTGCTCCGTGATATCATAGGCCTGACTGCATAACGCCAGCGCCATCAGCAGTGCCGGGATAAGGAATAGCCGCATTATCTTGCCATTGGTGATTCGCATAATAAATCTGCTTCAAATCTGTTTCAAATCTGCTTCAAGAACGTTCAGGACTGTTTGGAAAATACGTTTTTCTGAGATGTAATTCCGGGACCGGGCTGTATTGATGATGGATCTTATGACAACTTTTTTAGGCATTATGCGTATTTTGGATATGGAGTCACATCCATAATAGCAACAAAAGCTGCACATTTTAACAATTTGTCTTTCTATGAAGTACATTAGCCATTCCATTATCCTGCTCATACTCTTGTTCAGTGGCTGCCTTGAGACGCAACCCATATTTGACAATGAAGCGGATATCGAATTTCTGGAAGAATATGCCCAGCGCGACGATGTGATCCTAACCGACAGCGGCCTTATGTACCGTGTTCTTCAGCAGGGGGAAGGGGAATCCCCGGTAATGACATCGCAGGTCCGTGTACATTACGAAGCCACGCTTGTAACTGGTGAAGTCATTGGGAGTTCTTACGATGAGGATGAGCCATTGGTCTTCAGTTTGCAAGAAGTCATAACCGGTTTTTCAGAAGGACTTACGCTCATGCAAGAAGGCGCGGAGTACGAACTGGTCATTCCACCGGAACTTGGGTACGGCGATTTTCCTCCTGACAGCAGAATACACCCGGGTGCTGTGCTGATCTTTCAGGTCGAACTTCTGGAAATCATTCAGGATGAGGAAGAGGAGACAGATGATCCCGCCGCTTCCATCATACCGTTTGATTTTCAGCCGTAGACGACTTCACGCATCTCCTCGGCCAGGCCCTTGCAGCTGCTCACCTTGTCCACGTGGTTGCAGAAGAAAACTTCTTCGTCCTCAAGCACATCCGACCTGCTGCAGTGCATGCTTTCGAAATCAATTTTGCCAATGCGCTGATCGTGTTTGGCACAGAACTCCGCCATCTCCTGAATCGTCAGTTCATGAGGTGATTTGTCGGCGTCCGGCCCGTCAAATTTCTTGTAGTAGTAGTACAGGTAGTGATGCAGGGCACGGCGGGCAAAGAAACATGCCGAGTAGAGTACGACGTCCGTCGATGGCCGGTACATTTCCTGCTGTGAGCGGTCAAAATCCACTTCCGCCTGATTCAGGATTTCCTGCAGTTCCTCCTGCATTCCGGATGATGAAGGGGTTTCTTTTCCATTTGGCTGTGCCATAATTGTGCCTTTTTTGTGAAACAAAGGTGATAACGGTATCAATTACCCTATTATACAGAGGAATTGTTAAAACAAAATGTTTTTTTTCTCATGTAACGGACTGTCAGCGGGTTGGAGTACCTCCGGTCCCGGGGTTTTCGAAACCGGCTTCCGGCATGCCTCACATTCCGAACATGGTAACGGCCTGCTTTGCCCAATTTACGATCGGTGAAAAATATACGCCCAGCAACAGGACCGGCACAAGCAACAGCACCAGTATGATGACCGATGAGGTGTCATATTGGACCGGCCCTTGTGATTCATGTGGTTCCACCAGGAACATGTTCCGGACCACCCGGATATAATAGAACAGGGAGATGACGGTTGCAAGTCCGGCCACAGCCACCAGCCAGATCATGCCGGCACTGATGGTCGCCCCGAAAATGTAGACTTTTGCAATAAAACCGGCTGTAGGAGGAAACCCTGCCAACGCTACCAGGAAAATCGCCATGGATACGCTTAGGAACGGTGAGCGGTGACCCAGTCCCTCGTAATCGGCAATCGCTTCCGTGTTGAGCTTGTTTGCAACCAGCATCACCACATAAAAGGCTCCCATGTTCATGAAGAGATAAATGGCAAGATAGATCATCATGGCGCTGATGCCTTCATCGGTGACCAGGGCCAGGCCCATGAGGATGAACCCCGCGTGGGCTATGCTTGAGTAGGCCAGCAGGCGCTTGATGTTTTCCTGCCACAATGCCATCAGGTTGGCCGCCAGCATGGTGACCGCTGCAAGTACCGCAAGGATCAGATGCCAGGGAACAATCGATGCCGCTCCATCAAATGAGGGACTGGCCAGCACGCCGGAATCCATAAAGGAAATCCGGAAAAAGCGGATCATCATGGCAAAACCTGCCACTTTGGATGCAGTCGCAAGAAACGCGGTGATGGTAACCGGCGCTCCCTGGTACACATCAGGCGCCCAGAAATGGAACGGGACCGCCGTGATCTTGTAGCTGAATCCGACAATCATCATGATTATGGCTACATAGAGCGCATTTGTCTGCTCCACGCCGGCCTGCAGCGCATCCCGCACCCCATAGATATCCACCGCACCGGTGACACCCACCAGCAGGGAAATGCCGTAAATCAGGAACCCTGAGGATACCGCACCGAAAATAATGTACTTCATGGATGCTTCCGCCGACCTGCGAAGCGACTTGGTAAACCCGGCCAGTACATAGGAACTGATACTCGCCAGCTCGAATGCCAGGTACATGAGAAGCAGGTTTGTTGCCCCCACCATCAGGAACATCCCGAATATGACTCCGGTGATGAGCATGTAATATTCACCAATGCGTGAGCTGTTAATCTCCAGCTCTCTGCTCTTCATGGAGAAAAGGACAATAAAAATACCGGCCACAAGCAGGACCGCCTTGAAAAAAACCGCGAAAGGATCCACCGCAATGGTGTCGCTGAAGATGGAGACGTTCCAACCCCTTTGTCCCAGGACCAGCAACGCCGTAACGGCCAATCCGGCCAGCACCACCCAGGCGACATGGCGGTTCCGCTCCCTGAGGATCAGATCGGCGACAATGGCCGCGACCAGTGTCACTGTCAGTGCAATTTCCGGGAGGAAACGGTAAATACTTTCTATGATGTGTTCAGCCATACGTAATTCGGATTATCGCAAACCTTTGGATATTGATATGTTACCTTCCAGCCACATTGACAAATTCTACCAGATGGCTCAGCGAGGCGTTCATCAGCTCGATGGCGGGACCCGGATAGACGCCGAGGAAAATCACAATGAGCATCAGCGGCACAAACATCAGCAATTCGCGGCCGGTCAGGTCGGTCAGGCTTTTGTGCTCATCACCCAGCTCACCCAGGAAGACGCGCTGGATGGTCCACAGAATATAGGCCGCCGTGAAGATGATGCCGGACACGGAGATGATGGTGATCACCCGGAATGAGCTGAAGGCGCCGAGGAAGGAGAACAGTTCGCTGACAAATCCGCTGAGTCCGGGCAGACCGAGCGCTGCAAACATGGCCACCATGGCAATACCGGTGTACTTGGGCATCTGGTTGGCGATGCCGCCGAAATCGTAAAGCCCCCGCTTGTGGGTACGGTCGTACAGAACGCCGACGATAAGGAAGAGCATGGCGGTGATGGTGCCGTGGTTGAACATCTGCAGCACGGCGCCCACGGTGCCCTGGTTGGTCAGCGAGGCCATGCCCAGCATCACGATACCCATGTGGCTGATGGATGAGTAGGCGATCAGCTTCTTGAAATCATCCTGGGCCATGGCGCAGAGCGCACCGTAGATGATACTGATCATGCCCAGTGCCGCCATGAGGTACATGAAGTAGACGGTGCCGTCCGGCAGGATCGGGAACAGGATGCGCAGCATGCCATAGGTCCCGAGTTTCAGCAGCACACCGGCCAGGATCACACTGATCGGGGTCGGCGCCTCGACGTGCGCATCGGGAAGCCAGGTATGGAACGGGAAGAGCGGCACCTTGATGGCAAAACTGATGAACAGGGCCACCCACGCTGCGTAGCGCCAGGTCGTATCCATCCCGTAGAAGATCGAGCCTTCCACAAAGTTGGCGGAGTTCATCATGTGCAGCAGGTTGAAGGTGTGTACCTGCTCGCCGGCGCCGTTGGTGTAGGCCACGCTGAAATAGAGGCCGAGCATGACCAGAAGCATCAGCACGCCGCCCACGAAGGTGTAGATGAAGAATTTGATGGCGGCATATTCACGCCGGGGTCCGCCCCAGATCCCGATCAGGAAGTACATCGGCAGCAGCATCACTTCCCAGAAAATGAAGAACAGGAAGAAATCGAGCGCAACGAAAACGCCCATCATCCCGGTAACCAGAAGCAGGTAGAGCGCGAAATACCCCTTTACCATCCTTTCGATGCTCCAGGATGAAATGACGCCGATCAGACTGATGAGCGCCGTGAGCAGCACCATCAGAATGCTCAGGCCGTCGATGCCGAGGAAATAGAGGATTTCGATCTTGCCGACCCACGGGACCGCTTCGACGATTATCCAGTCGAACTGCTCCACAAACTGGAAACTGCCCGGATCGTTGATACCCAGGGCGGTCCGGTCGAACAGACCAAGCAGGATGACCGCAAGGAGAAGCTGCAACCCGGTGGCCCCTGCCGCCGTCCATCGAATGGCATTTTTATTTTCACTGGGGATGAGCAGAACAATGAGCATCCCGACAATGGGAAGGAACACGATCCATGTGAGAATACCGATGCCGAATATTTGAAATTCCATACCGTTTCGTTTCTATTAGTGATTTTGCTGCCGGAATGTATTGAAATTGATTTTGGATGCGATCCGCGGTTCCGATATCTGTCGCGGATCAGAAAGTAAGTAGAACTCAGAAAGTAAGTAGAACAATGGTTATCACCAGAAACCCGACCAGGGCAAATACCAGGTAGGTCTGGATGTTGCCGGTCTGGATTCTGCGGAGCCGCATGCCGATCGCTCCTGTGAAATTGGCCAGGAAATTGACCAGACCGTCGATAAAGGTGTTGTCGATCCACCCGCTGATGCGCGATACGCCCTGCGTCACCGTACCGGCGCCGTTGACGATGCCATCGATAATCCGCGCGTCGAACCAGTTGGATATGCGGGTCAGTGCCAGGGTTCCGTTCACAAATACGGCCTCGTACATCTCATCGAAGTACCATTTGTTGCGCGACCCGTGGTAGAGACGGCCCATTTTTGCAGCCATCATTTCAGCGCTTATGGCCCGCTTCTGGTAGACCAGCCATGCAAATGCAAGTCCGGCCACGGCAATGACAATGGAGAGGATCATCACCAGGGTGTGGACCCGGCTGATCGCCTCGTAAAGCACAGGCCAGGTGGCCGGAGCAACGGCTTCGGGAACCGCGCTCAGAGGGCGTTCCAGCGCCTGGAACAGCCAGCCGGATGATGCACCGAACGGATTGAAGCTGTAAAATACGAAAATCGAAAGGGTGGCAAGGACCATGAGCGGGATGCTCATGACGCCCGGCACTTCGTTGATCAGCGGAAGGCGCTCCGGCTGGGCGTGCTCGCCGTGGAACGTGAGGATAAAGAGGCGGAACATGTAAAAAGCGGTCATGCCTGCGACCGTAAAGGCAATCAGTGGAAGCAGCCAGTGTCCGCTCAGGGTACTGAAAGCCAGGGTGCCGGCCAGGATCTCGTCCTTGCTGAGGAAGCCGGATGTCAGCGGGATGCCCGATATGGCCAGGGTGAAAATGAGGAATGTCCAATAGGTGACCGGCATGCGCGATTTGAGTCCGCCCATGTTCCGGATGTCCTGGGCGTCGGTGTCATGGTCGTGCTTTTTGTGCAACGCTGCGTGCATCGCGTAGATCACGGCGCCGGAGCCGAGAAACAGGCCGGCCTTGAAGGCGGCATGGGTTACCAGGTGCATGAACCCCGCGGCATAGGCACCCACGCCGAGCGCCATCACCATATAGCCAAGCTGGCTGATGGTGGACCAGGCCAGAACTTTCTTGATATCAAACTGGGTGATGGCAATGGTTGCGGCCAGCAGGGCCGTTATGGCGCCGATATATGCGATTACCAGCAGGGCATCGGCCGTGAACAGCGGGAAGAGCCGGGCGACCATGAACACACCGGCGGCCACCATGGTGGCGGCATGGATGAGGGCGCTGACCGGGGTCGGGCCTTCCATGGCATCCGGGAGCCAGACGTGCAGCGGGAACTGGGCCGATTTTCCGATAGCGCCGCAGAAAATCAGGATTCCTGCCGCAGTCAGCCACGCCTGGCTTTCAAAGGGCAGGTTTCCGGCGGACAGTGCCCCGAAAATCGCGTCAAACGAGAACGTGGAGAAATGCACGAAGATGATCATGATCCCGATGAACATGCCGGCATCACCGATACGGTTGACGATGAACGCCTTCATGGCGGCATTCGATGCCGACTTTTTCTCATACCAGTGACCGATGAGCAGGTATGAGCTCAGTCCCACCAGTTCCCAGAAGATGTACATCATGAGAAGATTGTGGGTAATCACGATGCCAAGCATCGAGAAGGTAAAGAGCCCCAGGTAGGCAAAGTAGCGCGAATACCGCACATCCCCTTCCAGGTATCCGATGGAGAAGAAATGCACCAGCATGCTGATCAGCATCACGACCACCAGCATCACGGCCGACAGATTGTCGATCAGAATGCCCAGTTCAATGTTTACCTCACCAATGCCCGGTATTCCCCCGAAAGTGGCCCAGGTGAACCCTGCCGATACCGGACCGGGGGCCGCCAGCTGGACAAAAAGGATCACCAGGGATATCGCAAATGCGACAGTGACCAGGCCGGTTCCCAGCCAGTCTCCCTGCCTGGGCATGCGCTTGCCGAAAAAGATCAGCAGCAGAAAACCGGCCAGCGGCAGAAAAAGGGTTACAAGTGATAGCTGTATCAAGGATTCCAAAGCCATAATGTGTCTTGTTCAAAAAAGATGAATTGCTACTCCTTTAGCTCGCTGATCTGTTCGACATCCACCGAACCGAAACGATTGTAGATATTCAGGACAATGGCCAGGGCCACTGCGGCTTCCGCCGCTGCTATGATAATGACAAAAAGCGCAATCATATGTCCTTCAAGCGAAAGCAACCCGTACCGGCTGAATGCCACGAAGTTCAGGTTCGCGGAGTTCAGGATCAGCTCGATGCCCATCAGGACCATAATGATATTTCTTCGGGTTATCACAGCCAGCAGCCCGAGCGAAAAAAGCACGGCACTCACCACCAGAAAGTGATTGAGTCCGGGTTCTGCAAACCATTCAGGTAAGACCATTTCCAAATCGGTTAATCGTTCAGGTAAAGTTCAGGAAAATACTTCGTGCGTTCATCGGGTATCCATACCAGTGACAACTCCTCCATCAGGCATCAGCCGCTTCCTTTATCTCCGTCCGCTGACTGTTGCGGATCCTGTCCCGGCTCCTGAGGTCCTTTCGGATCCCCTTCCGGATGTCCCGGGTTATCGGGATGCGGCCGTTGCTGCGGATACCGGGCGCGGGATGCCATGAGCACCGCGCCGATGATGGCCAGCAGCAGCAGCACTCCCGTCACCTGGAATGGCAGCATGAAATCGGTGAGCAGCAGTTCGCCCAGGCCGGTCATGGTCACCTGCCCGTCTTCCAGTGGCATTTTCGACCATTCCGTGGTCACAAACACGGCAATGAGCAGTGCGCCGATGATGGCTACGAAGATAGAGGATGGCAACAGGGCCACCGTGCGCGTGCGCACTTTCTCAAAGTATCCGCGCGTGGTCAGCATCACTCCAAAAAGGATGAGGACCAGTATCCCCCCCACATAGACAAGCAGCTGTGTCACCGCAACAAACCCGGCATAGAGCAGCGCATAAAAGGCAGCCACCCCGGCCAGGGTAAACATCAGAGCAAAGGCTGAGTGCACGATATTTTTTGCAAATACCATGATTGCGGCACTGCCGATGATCAGGATGGAAAACACGTAAAAAGCTACTGCAGAAAGATCCATGTTGTATCCGGGCCCGTTGAGTTCACATTATCGTTGTATCGCATTATCGTTGTATTGCTTGACCGTATCGCTTGATCGTCGTATTGCATGATTGCATTGCTTGATCGTATTGCATCCATTTATTTGCTTCAATGGCATCGCAGATTATTATTCGGATTTTTTCTTCGCTTCGCGTTCAGCCCTTCGGGCGGCACGGCGCGCTTCCCGTTCTGCGCGACGGGCTGCTTTTTCGGCGTCGGCATCTCCGTCTCCGGAGGCTTCCGCATCGGATTTTCCGGTTCCTGATTTTTCTGTGCCAGCTCCTTCGCCACCGGCTTCTTCACCGCCGGTTTCCGCTGATCCACCGGCTTCCGTTGATCCGCCGGAAGCGGCATCTTTCGGCTTATCCCCGTCCGCTTCCCCGCCAGCGGCTTGCGCCTCCGCTTTTTTCTTCTTGGCGAGCATCGCTTCCTCTTTCTTGCGGCTTTTAGCCTCCGCTTCTTCCTCAAGCTTGCGGTTGGCTTCCTCAATCTGCTCCGGAGTCATATCGGAAAACGGAAAAATGAGGTCATTGCGGTCATAGACAGAATATTCGTACTCCTCGACCATGGTAATGCAGTCGGTGGGACACGGATGCACGCAAAGCTCACAGTAGCAGCATTTGGCCATGTCGATATCGAACTTGTCCACCCACAGCTTTTTTTTGTGACCGGTGGATGTTTCCCCGAGATCAACATCGTCGGTGGACTTGATGGTGCCGATGTCAATGCACTCTACCGGACAGGCACGTTCACACAGGCGGCAGCCGATGCAATCATCGATATTCACGTGCAGCTTGAGCCGTACGCGTTCCGGGAGTACATCACGTTGCACTGGATACTGAACCGTGACCGATTTTGTGAAGAGATGGCGAAAGGTGATGCCCATCCCGGTGAAAATGGTTTTGAAAGTGAGATAGGTGTCGGATAGTGCTTTGACCATAACAGCATTGATTCAGGTTAAAAAATCATTTCCCAGAGTGCGATGAGCACCAGGTTGACAAAAGAGAGCGGGATGAGGTATTTCCAGCAGAGGTTCATCAGCTGGTCGACCCGCAGCCTTGGAAGGGTCCAGCGCAGCCACATCATCACGAACACAAGGACCATGCCCTTGAACAGCATCCAGAAGGCGCCCCACACCGGACCGTCCATGAAAGAGCCGAACGGACTGTTCCAGCCGCCGAAAAAGAGCGTGGCGCCCACCAGCGACAAAAGAAGCATGTCGGCGTATTCGGTAAGCATGAACAGTCCCCAGCGCATTCCGGAGTATTCGGTCTGATAGCCGCCGACCAGCTCTGATTCCGACTCGGGGAGATCAAAGGGAACCCGGTGCGCTTCGGCCAGGGAAGCGATAAAAAAGAGGACGAATGCGATCACCATGAAGGGACTGTGAAAGATCAGCCAGCTGGGAAGAAAGCCGAGGAATGCATTACCTGTTTGCATTTCGGTCACTTCCATCAGGTTGAGGGTCCCTGTCACGATGATCACGGAAAGGATGGTTACCACAGTAGGAACCTCGTAGCTCACCGTCTGTGCGGCGGTCCGCATGGCGCCGAGCAGCGACCATTTGTTGTTGGAGGCCCACCCGGCCATGATGATGCTGACCGAGAGCAGCGAGGTGATCGCCACAATATAAAAAACGCCTATATCGATCATGCTCCCGATGTAGCCGCTGCTGAATGGTATGGCCACGAACGCGGCATAGGATGCTGCAAAAGCGATAAACGGCGCCATCTTGAAAAGGAAACGGTCTGCCTTCGCAGGTACGATATCCTCTTTCTGGATCATCTTGAGCAGGTCGGCGAGGGTCTGCGCCCATCCATGCCACCCCCCCGTCTGCATCGGGCCCAGACGATCCTGGATATGTCCGGCCACCTTGCGTTCCAGCCAGATGGCAAAAAGGGCATAGATCAGGATGATCATCAACGGGATGATGGAAAAGACAAAGACGACCACGGGTCCGGCCGGCAGAAAACTTTCCAGAAATTGCTGCATAGTACGTTCCTTTACATGCTATCGGTCTACTTCACCGAGTACAATATCAATACTTCCGATTATCGCCACCATGTCGGCCACCATGGCGCCGATAGAGATGGCAGGTAAAACACTTAAATTAACGAAACTGGGCGCCCGGGCCTTGACCCGAAACGGGGTAGTCGACTTGTCGCTGATGATATAATATCCCAGCTCACCGCGGGGGGTCTCTGTCCGGCAGTAGATCTCGCCGGCAGGGGGACGGATTTTTTTGGGTACGGCCTCCTGCACGTCCCCTTCATCCGGCATCTGATCCAGCGCCTGCTCAATGATCTTCAGGCTCTCTTCCATTTCCCAGACGCGGACAATGTACCGGTCCCAGCAGTCGCCAACAGTACCCATTTCGCCCTGACCTACGATCACATCAAACTCGAAACGGTCGTAGATGGAGTAAGGGTCGTCTTTCCTCAGATCCCACTCCACACCGGATCCGCGCAGGCTGGGCCCGGAAACCCCGTAGTTGATCGCCACTTTTTCGGGCAGTACCCCGACATTGGCCGTTCGGTCAATAAAGATTTTGTTGTGGGACAGCAGGTCGTTCAACTCCTTGATCTTGGGACGGAACGATTTCACAAAAGCGGCCGTGTCGGTCTTGAAATCGGCGGGGACGTCGTTCATCAATCCGCCGATCCAGATGTAGTTGTAGAGCAGCCGGGCGCCGCTGGCTTTTTCAAAGATGTCCAGGATTTTTTCCCGCTCGATGAAGCAGTAAAGGAACGGGGTGAACGCACCGATATCCAGACCGAACGTCCCGACGGCCAGCAGGTGGCTGGCAATACGCTGCAACTCCGACATGATGACCCTGATATATTCCACCCGGTCGTTTACCCGGATATCCATGAGCCTTTCCATGGCAATGGCATAACCAAGTTCGTTGTTCATGGCCGCCACATAGTCCATGCGGTCTACGTACGGAATCACCTTGGCATAGTCGTTCATGGCCTCGGAGTGCTTCTCAAAGCAGCGGTGGAGATATCCGATATGCGGAATGGCCCTGGTGACAATTTCGCCGTTCAGGGTCAGTTCCATTCTCAGCACCCCGTGCGTCGACGGGTGCTGCGGCCCCATACTGATGACCATCTCCTGCGTTTTGAGGCCGTTGCCCGCATCCACAGGCGGTGAAAGTGTTACTTCAGGTCCAGGTCTGTTTTCTTTCACGTTTGTCATGCTCAGTACTCCACTTTCATTCCGCGGTAGAATTCCTGGACCTGGTAGTCCTTCCGGAGGGGATATCCTTCCCAGTCGTCGGGGCACAGGATGCGGCGATGGTCGGGATGTCCGTCAAAGCGGATACCGAACATGTCGTATGCCTCGCGCTCGTGCCAGTCAGCGGTTTTCCAGATCTGCTCGACGGTCGGCAGATGCGCATCCTCTTCCGGCATGATCACCTTGAGCGTCAGTTTGTGCTTTTCGCTGGTAGAAAAAAGGTGATAGGTTACCCCGAGAGCGTTTTCTTTGTGATAGTGTACGCCGCTCAGGCACATGAGCGCGTCGAACCGAAGGCCGGGCTCATCCCGCAGGAATTTGGATACCTCACGGATCTGTTCCGCTTTCACGATGATCCATGGCGCCACAGGCTCGTCCTGTTTCAGTTCAAAAACCTCATCTCCGAATTTATCCGCGAGGATGCGGTGCAGTTCTTCGGGCGTTTTCATCAGGCACCCTCCTTTTTGCGCGCAACATCCTGCTGCGGAAATTCGATCCGGGCTGTCTTGTGCTCATCGGTCTCTTCGGCGCTTTTGACCTGGATGTCATCGCCGCCCTTGTCGTGGATCACAACCGGTTTGCTGCCTGTTCCTTCGACCAGGCTCTCATTCATGATCTTGTCGTGGAGATGCAGGAAGCCCTGGAGCAGCGCTTCGGGCCTGGGCGGACATCCCGGCACGTACACATCCACCGGAACAACCCGGTCAACGCCCTTGAGCACATGGTACCCGTGTTCCCAGTAAGGTCCGCCGCAGTTGGAGCAGGAGCCCATGCTGATCACGTAACGCGGTTCGGCCATCTGCTCGTAGAGCCGCTTGATGCGTGTGGCCATTTTGAGGGTGACCGTCCCGGCCACGATCATGACATCCGCCTGGCGGGGTGAGGAGCGCGGGATGATCCCGAACCGGTCAAAGTCGTATCGTGAGGCCGCCGTTGCCATCATTTCGATGGCGCAGCATGCCAGCCCGAACTGCATGTACCAGATGGATGATTTCCGGGCCCAGTTCAGCGCCTTTTCCAGCGAAACGATAATTATATTACTGTCCTGAAACTTTTTATCAAGTAAACCCATGTAGCAATTGTTACATATATAAGTGATGTTCACCCCGGATGAAGATACGGGCGCAGCAGGGCATTACTTGTTTGCCTCTTCCTGCGGTGGCACTTCGCCTGCAGATGACACATTTTGTTCCGGCTCCGGAACGGCATCTGCAGTCTGCGATCCGTTTCCGTTAGCTGCCATTTCACCGTTCCAGTCCGGAAGGACGACCCCTACGCCTTCCACATAACGCGGCACAACCGGTTGCGGCTTGTCCCACTGAAGGTCACCTTTGCCCAGCTCATACAGAAAACCGACAAAAATGAGTGAAACAAACACGATCATTGCCCAAAAAGCGTACCAGCCCATACTTTGAAATACGATTGCCCAGGGAAACAGCAGGACCACCTCCACCTCGAAAATCAGGAACATCAGTGCAATGACATAAAACCGGTTGTTGAACTGGATCCATGCCTCACCGACGGGTTCCTCTCCGCATTCGTAAGTGGACAGTTTTTCAGGGCTGGGACGGTTGGGACGCAGCATCCATGCAACCAACAGCGTTATTCCGGCAAAAACGGCGCCATTGACCAAAAACAGTAATACGTACCCATAATCAGCAAGCATACAGCGCTATCAATCAGGTTTAGCAAAAATAGGAATATAACGGGGAGAATATAACTAATTGACCGTTTAAAATCACCCAAGTTTATCGGCCCGGTAACTCTGGAGGATGCGGATGTAGTTGGCGCGCTCGAAGGAGGTCGGATCGGCCACGGAGGCGGAACTCATGGCCCCTTTCATCTGCGCAACGGATTCGTACTCATTCTGCTCCATCCAGATCTTCATCTCTTCCATGATATTGAACAGCTTGTCGCAACCCTCGCGAAGCAGTGTTGAGGCCATCTGGGTTACATCGGCGCCGACCATGATCATCTTGATCACGTCTTCTGCGGAATGGATACCGGTCGTTGCGGCGAGGCTGCATTTCAGGTGTGGACGCAGCATGGCAATCCAGCGAAGCGGCAGTCGTTTTTCAAATGAGTTGCTAAGCTCCAGGCTGGGGGCGATTTCTTTTGTCTCCAGGTCAATATCCGGCTGGTAGAAACGGTTGAACAGCACAAGTCCGTCAGCACCTGCGGTTTCCAGCCTTTTGGCCATGTTGGCAAAAGCGCTGAAGTAGGGACCGAGTTTGATGGATACGGGAATGGACACGGATTCCTTAACAGCCTTGAGGTCGTTGACATACATATCCTCTACTTTTTGAGAGGTCATCTCCGGATCAGCGGCGATGTAGTAAATGTTCAGCTCAAGCGCATCGGCACCGGCTTCCTGAATTTTTTGGGCGTAGTTGATCCATCCGCCTTCCGACACGCCGTTGAGGCTGGCGATGACGGGGATATCCACTGTCTCTTTCAGCTTGCGGATATGCTCCAGGTAGTCCTCGGCCTCCAGGTTATGGTACTGCTCCGGCTCCGGGAAATAGGTGAGCGCTTCGGCATAGCTGTTCGATCCGATGTTCGTGAAGTGGTCCAGCGCCTGATTTTCTCTTGTTATCTGCTCCTCAAAGAGGGAGTACATCACAATTGCGGCAGCACCGGCATCTTCCAGGCGTTTTACTTTCGCCAGGTCATTGCTCAGAGGGGAAGCTGAGGGGACCAGCGGGCTTTTGAGTTTAAGGCCTAAATAATTGGTTTCCAGATTCATAACGGGTCATTAATAAGTAAATAGTTTCGAAAAAGACAGTCGGGATCAGGTGTCCCGGAGACCATGCTCCGGGACTTCCGATCGTTTGTGTACTCAGGATTCCTGCTTGACGGGTTCGTACATTTTTTCCATCTCAACGTACTGGCGCCAGCGCTCGTTGACAAACTCCTGCGCCTGCTTCATGTACTGAGCGGCAACAGCAGGATGCGATTTCGAGAGCATCAGATAGCGCATTTCGTTGTAAGCGTAATCCTTGAATGCCACTTTCGGCGGCTTGGAGTCGAGCGAGAACGGGTTCTTGCCTTCCTTCGCAAGCAGCGGATTGTAGCGGAACAGCGGCCAGTAGCCGGATTCCACAGCCAGACGCTGCTGGTCCAGTCCGTACTTCATGTTGTAGCCGTGAGCGATACAGTGGCTGTAGGCAATGATGACCGACGGGCCGGGATACGCTTCGGCTTCCATGATGGCGCGAATCGTCTGCGTGTCGTTGGCGCCCATCGCTATCCGTGCCACATAGGCACTTCCGCCCGACACGGCCAGCAGACCGAGATCTTTCTTGACGGACTCCTTGCCGGCAGCCGCAAACTTGGCTACTGATCCCAGCGGCGTGGCTTTCGAACGCTGACCGCCGGTGTTGGAATAGACTTCGGTGTCCATTACAAGCAGATTGACATTGCGTCCGGCAGTGAGGACGTGGTCCAGTCCGCCATATCCGATATCATAGGCCCATCCGTCCCCGCCAAATGCCCAGACACTTTTGTGCACCAGGTAGTCGGCAAGGCTCAGCAGCTGCCGGACCGTCTTGTCGTCCTTCTTGCCGTTTTCGGCAAGCAGCTTCTTGAGTTCGCCAACACGCTCGCGCTGCTCGAAGATGCCGGGTTCATCGGACTGGTCTGCCGTCAGGATCGCTTCCTTGAGTTTTTCAGGTACGGCTCCGTTGACTTCTCTGAGCAGACGTTGCGCCTGCTCGGCCTGCTTGTCAATGGTCAGCCGGAATCCGAGTCCGAATTCGGCGTTGTCCTCAAAGAGCGAGTTGGACCATGTGGGGCCGAGACCATGCTCGTTTTTCGAGTAGGGTGTCGTCGGCAGGTTTCCGCCGTAAATAGAGGAACAGCCGGTGGCGTTTGCAATGAGCATGCGGTCGCCGTAGAGCTGGGTGATCAGCTTCACATAGGGCGTCTCGCCGCAACCGGCGCAGGCACCCGAAAACTCAAAGAGCGGCTGCAGATATTGAGATCCCTTGACCGTACCCACTTTCAGCTCGTTGCGATCGAACTCCGGGATTTTGAGGAAGAAGTCCCAGTTCTCACGCTCGTTTTCCAGGTGCGGCTCGATCTTGTCCATGTTGAGCGCCTTTCGTCCAACCTGCTCTTTGTTCTTGGCGGGACATACTTCCACGCAAAGTTCACAGGCGGTGCAGTCTTCCGGCGACACCTGGATGCTGATCATGGTGTTTTCCGGCCACTCGCGTCCTTTTGCCTTCATGGATTTGAAGGTCGGAGGCGCATCTTCCAGCAGCTTCTCGTCGAAGGCCTTTATGCGGATGACCGCATGCGGACAGACCATGGCGCACTTGCCGCACTGGATGCAGACATCCGGATCCAGTATCGGTATCTCATGGGCAATGTTCCGTTTTTCATAGCAGGTGGTCCCGGTCGGGAAGGTACCGTCAACAGGCATCTTGCTCACCGGCAGGTAATCACCGTTGCCGGCGGTGATCTCGCCGATCACGTCCGTGACAAACTCGGGAATGTCCCTGCCGACGACCGGATCGAGCATCATCTTGCTTGTAGTCACCTTTTCGGGCACTTTCAGTTCGAACAGGTGCTCGACCGAATTGTCGACAGCCGCAAAGTTGCTCTTTACGATCTTCTCGCCTTTCTGGCCGTAGGTTTTCTGGATGGCATCCTTGATGGCAGCGATGGCCTCGTCCTTGGGAAGGATGTCGGAGATGGCAAAGAAGCAGACCTGCATCACGGTATTGATGCGGTTGCCCATGCCGCTGTCGCGGGCCACTTTGTAGCCGTCGATGGCAAACACTCGGATATTCTTGTCGATGATCTGCTGCTGCACCTTGTCCGGCAGCTCGTCCCACAGCTCGTCCGGACCGTACTGGGTGTTGAGCAGGAATGTGGCACCTTCGCCGGCATTCTTGAGCATGTCCATACGCTCGACGAAACGAAACTGATGGCAGGCTACGAAATCGGCTTCGTCGATCAGGTACGCTGACCGGATGGGATCGGGACCGAACCGCAGGTGCGAGGTGGTCATGGAACCCGACTTCTTGGAGTCGTAGACGAAATATCCCTGAGCAAAGAAATCGGTATTTTCGCCGATGATCTTGATTGAGTTCTTGTTGGCGCTAACCGTACCGTCGGCACCCAGGCCGTAAAACAGCCCGCGGAACACTTTGCTTTTCTCTTTGCCTGCGGCTTTTCCGGATGACGCCGCTTTTCCCTTGCCGTTCACCGGCATCACGCCGTTTTGGTACGGAAGGCTGGTGTGCGTCACATCATCATTGATACCGATGGTGAAGTGATTCTTCGGTTTCTCCTTGCCGAGCTCTTCGTAGATGGCCCTGACCATCGGAGGGGTGAATTCCTTGGAGGAAAGTCCGTAGCGGCCGGCAACCAGGCGCGGCTCCTTCTGCAGCTTGCGGTACTCTTCCGTGCGGTTTTCCTGGAAAGCGGTGATCACATCCTGGTACAGGGGATCGCCGGCGCTGCCGGGTTCCTTGGTGCGATCCAGAATGGCAATGCTCTGAACGGATTCGGGGAGGGCGTTGATGAAGGCCTCGATATTGAAGGGACGGTACAGGCGCGGCTTGATCACGCCGACCTTTTCCCCTTCGTCGTTCATACGGTCGACCGTTTCATGTACCGTCTCGGCACCGGATCCCATAAGGATGATCACGCGCTCGGCATCGGCCGGGCCGTGATAGTCAAACAATTTGTACGCACGGCCGGTAAGTTTTGCAAACTTGTCCATGGTCTTCTGGACGATGTCCGGACACTTCTGGTAGAAGGGGTTGGATGCTTCCTTGGCCTGGAAAAACACATCCGGATTCTGGGCGGTACCGCGGATAATCGGCCGGTCAGGGGTAAGCGCCCGCATGCGGTGTTCAAAGACATATTCGTCGTCGATCATCTCGCGCATGTCATCCAGCGTGAGCTCCTCGATTTTCTGCACTTCGTGCGAGGTACGGAAACCGTCAAAGAAGTGGATGAACGGAATGCGCGCCTCAAGGGTTGCGGCGTGCGCGATCAAGGCCATATCCATGGCTTCCTGAACACTGTTGGAACAGAGCATGGCCACTCCGGTCATGCGCATGGCCATGACATCGCCGTGATCCCCGAAGATGGAGAGTGCGTGTCCGGCCACCGTGCGGGCGGAGACATGAATAACTGTCGGACTCAGCTCACCGGCAATTTTATACAGGTTGGGCATCATCAGGAGAAGCCCCTGGGATGCGGTGAACGTGGTTGAGAGCGCTCCTGTCTGAAGGGCGCCGTGAACGGCGCCGGCAGCACCGGCTTCACTCTGGAGTTCAATCACATCCGGTACCGTGCCCCAGATGTTTTTCTTTCCGGCCATAGCCCACGCATCTGCAAATTCGCCCATGGGCGACGCAGGGGTAATGGGGTATATGGCAATGACTTCGTTAACGTGATGTGCGATATGTGATGCAGCTTCGTTAGCATCAATAGTTACAAGCGGACGTTTCATAAATAATCCTTTCAGGTTCTAGTCGTGTAAATAATTATGTGAGTAAAAATGTCACGGGATAAAAAACAGCGCATGATCACGCGGTCCGGAAACCGGCTCCAACCAACTGTGCGCCTGTTCAAGGCCGTTCCGGATTTACGGACAGACTGTCAATAACAGTATTTGCGCCTGCACGTCCCGGTCCCATCTTTCACCAACATCAAAGCAAACTTCATCTAAACTTTTAATTAATAATCAAAAAAGGGCTTTTTTATGTTGATATTATGAAGAATGGACTTCATAAATATATTCAATAAATTTCAATTTTGTGAAGTGTAATTGTGAATTCCGGCGAAATCCCGCCTCATGAGCACAATTGAGCTGAAAATTATGAAAACGACCTCTAAAACCATGATCTTACTGTTCCTTGTGTTGATCGTTCCGGTCACAGCCCTTTGCGCCACGGCGGCAACCGACCGCGACACCGTCGAAACCTGGGAAGGATCCCTCCGCCTCTTCGGCAACGAACCGTTCACCCGGGTCGCCCTCGTAACCGATACCGGAGAACGCTGGTTCCTGGACATGGACGAGCAGGAGCTGCAGCAGCTCTGGCAGAAGCGGCGCGGACGCATCCGCATCACCGGTGTGCCCGTCATCGAGGAATATGCCGGCAGGGAAGAACACGTGATCAAGGTCGTCAAATATTCCTGGATCCCGGAAGAAAAGTGATTCTGTCACCCATATGATGACAGCAACCGGATTATCACCGGACTATGACCTGATCACCACCTGATTGCCTGATTACCACCTGATCGCCTGATCACATGGTCACCTTTTTACCTTTTTACCTTATTACTATCTGATCGCCTGATCACCGGACCGCCTGTTTTCAGTCAGAAGGGACCGGCAGCACAGAACAGCATCCAATTAATGAAATCCAGCGACACCATGAACCATTCTGCAATCCTGCCTGAAACCCATTTGTATTTTCATCTTCCCGGCACCCGCAACCCTTTACCAAATACCCGGCGCATAAAAAATACCGCGCATCCGATCAATACCGCGCATCCGGTCAACACCAGGCTCCGGATCAATACCCGGCGCATAATAAATACCAGGCGTCTCATCGCCGCGGCATTTGTCACGCTTTTTGCCTTTTGCGCCTTGCTGCCGCTATCATCCGCCGCCAGGGATTTTCAGATACGGGACATCGCTATCCAGGCAGAAATTCAGCCAGATGGCACCATCCGCTATGTCGAAGACCGGCGCTACCGGTTCGAGGGCAGTTTCACCGAGGTTTTTTACACCCTTCCGCTCAGGGGCTTCGATGCCGTGGAAAACATCCGCATCCGTCAGAACGGCCGGTCGCTGATCAACAACAACAGCGGTGAGCCCGGCACGTTCCGGGTGGCGCGCAACGAACAGGAACTCCGGATTACCTGGTTCATCGAAACCCGCGACACCACCGAGCATACCTACACCATCCAGTACGATATCCGCGACGCCCTGGTCACCGGTCCCGATGTCACCGAATGGTACTGGATCTTTCTGTCCGACCGCCTTGCCCGTACGCCCGAAACCTTCCGGGCACGTATTTCCCTGCCCCTCCGGATTGAAGCGGAGGAATGGAATGTGTGGATGCGCGAGACGCCCGGCCACGTCACCAAGCGGGAGGAAGCCTCCGTGCTGTACCTGGAAGGCGAGGGATTTCGCAGCTCCGACCGGGTGGTGGCCCGCATCCTGTTCCCCACCCGCGTCCTGACCGAAGCCGAGGTCGCCGACCGCCGGTTCACGCTCGACCGGGTTATGGAAGAAGAAGCCGCCTGGGTGGATGCGCAAGAGCGCCAACGGCAGCTCCGGATGCTCGGAATCGGTCTTTTTGCCGTGTTTGCACCGGTATCGGTCATTCTCTTCATCTGGTTCTATCGCCGGTACGGACGCCGTTTTGAGCCGGGATCCGCTTCCGACAAGCCGCGCTACACCCCGCCATCGGACCATCCCCCGGCCCTGGTGCGGAAACTGATGCTCGGACCGTTGAACACCGAGCCGGACAAGATGGCACTGGGCATCACCATCTTCGACCTGGCGCGTCAGGGTTATTTCCGCATCGTGGAAAAAAAGGGGGAGAAAAAATTCATGGGTGCCGAATCGCCGGAATACCATCTTGAAAAAACAGGAAAGAAACCGGCAGAAACCCTGAGCGACTGGGAACTTTCGCTTTTGGAAATGGCCGTGAGCCGCATTGATGAGGATGTCACCCGCATGGACAAAGTGCTCGACTGGTCTGAAAAACCTATGCGATCCTGGTGGAAGGAGTGGCGCAAAGAATTCCGCAAAGCGCTCCGGGATCAGCAGTGGTTTGACCCGACCGCACAAAAGGCGCTCTACTTCCATCTGTTCGCCCAGCTGCCGCTGCTGCTCGGGATGATCGTGGCAGCCATTCTCGCCGGGGGCATCGGGGCTGCCGGCATTGTACTCGTAACCCTGGTGATGATGCTGAGTCTGACACTCCCCAAGCGCACCCAGTACGGCACCGATCTGCATGTGGAGTGGACCGCCTACCGCAAGGCGCTGAAAAAAGGTCCGAACAGCTCCTTTGACCAGAAAGAGATGGGACGGCATTTCGTGTACGCCATTGCCCTGGGACTGACCAAAAAGCAGCTCGAAAAGCGGCTGGCCGATGTAACCGAGGAAAGTCCGATCTTTTTATGGGTGGTGCCGGCGTCAGGCATCCACAGCGCGGCCGATATCGCATCAGGCCTGAGCACGCTGGCGTCCAGCGGCACCAGTTCGTTCAGCGGCGTATCGGGTGTCGGCGGCGCAAGTGCCGGATCGGCCGGAGGCGGGGCCGGAGGCGGAGCCCGTTAACCACTGCTGTGCATTAATTTACAAACATACAGATTAACTCCCGCCCCGACCGTATACCTGAAAAATGCCACATCCCCTCACTGCCTGATCTGTCCGGTCATCACTGCCTGATCTGTCCGGTCATCACTGCTCGATCTGCCAGTTGCTCACTGCCTGATCTGCCCGGTGCCGGACACCACGTATTTGTAGGTGGTAAGCTCTTCCAGCGCCACCGGACCGCGCGCGTGCAGCCGGTCGGTGCTGATGCCGATCTCGGCCCCCATGCCAAACTCCGCGCCGTCGGTGAACCGGGTGGATGCGTTGATGTAGACGGCGGCCGAATCCACCATGCGTCCGAAATAGTCCTGTTTTCCATCGTCCCCGGTCACGATGGCATCGGAGTGGCCCGAGCCGTAGGTGTTGATATGATCCACAGCCTGTTCGATGCCGTCCACAACGCGCACGGAGAGGATCAGGTCCAGGTACTCCGTGCGCCAGTCCTGCTCGACGGCCTCCTTCATGGACGGCACGATCGCCCGCGCGCGCTCATCGCCGCGCAGCTCCACGCCGCGTGCATCGAGGATATCGGCCATTTTCGCCAGCCATTGCGGATCCAGGGCCGCATCCACCAGAAGCGTTTCGGCAGCGTTGCACACCCCGGGACGCTGGCACTTGGCGTTCTCGACGATGGACCAGGCCATGGCGGGATCCGCCCCGGCATCCACATAGACGTGGCAGATGCCTTCGTAGTGCTTGAGTACCGGCACGGTGGCGTTTTCGGCCACGGCGCGGATGAGCCCCTCGCCGCCGCGGGGTATGATCACATCGACGTACTGGTCCATGGTGATCAGGGCGCGGACCGCCGCACGGTCGCGCACGGGGACCAGCTGGATGGCATGGTCCGGCAGCCCGGACTTGCGTCCCCCCTCACGGAGCGCATCGGCGATGGCCTGGTTGCTGCGCAGCGCCTCGGATCCGCCCCGCAGGATAATCGCGTTGGAGGCCTTGAGACACAGCGCGGCGGCATCGGCGGTGACATTTGGACGCGATTCGTAGATCATGCCGATCACGCCGATCGGCACCGCGACTTTTTTGAGCAGCAGACCGTTTTCTTTCTCCCAGGATTTGAGGACGCGTCCGGCCGGATCGGGCAGCGCGGCGATGTCGCGCAGACCCTGGATCATGGCGGCCATACGGCCTTCGTTGAGCACAAGGCGGTCCACCATGGCATCGGTCAGCCCGTTTTGGCGCGCTTCGGCCACATCCCGGTCGTTGGCCTCGCGGATCTGCGGCGTCCGGGCCTCCAGCTCTTCAGCCATGGACTCCAGCGCCCGGTTTTTCTGTTCCGCGCTCCAGCCCATCAGCTCCCGCGATGCCCTGCGCGCATTTCGTCCCAGTTCCAGTACCTGATTTTTTATGGTGTCATTGATGCTGTCAGCCATGATTCTTTCGCCTTTGTGATGTATCGTATTTCGTTGGATGATCCTGTCTGGTGGATCCGGTATTGTTGGATGATCTTGTCTGGTGGATCCGGTTTCGTTGGATGATCTTGTCTGGTGGATCCGCTTCTGCCTGTGTGTCAGCGGGTGAGCAGCACCATATTGTCGCGGTGGATGACCTCGACATGGTGCCGGTCGCCCAGGATGAACGGGACGTCTGCCGATCGTTTGCCCTTGATCCGCTCGATGTCCTCGCGGTCATAGGACGTAAGTCCGCGTGCGATGGTTTTGCCCTTGGTGTTCCGGATGTTGACCAGGGCGCCGGCCCGGAATTTGCCTTCGGTCCGTTGCACCCCGACCGGCAGCAGGCTGTGGCCTTTGGTGATGATAGCCCTGCCCGCGCCGTCATCCACGTAAATGCTGCCCTGCGGTCGATGGAAGAACGCGATCCATTTCTTGCGGGCGCGGAGTTTCTGGCGGTTGGCTGAGCTCCGGATCAGTGTCCCGTGGTCTTCGCCCGCCAGCAGCCGCTCCAGGATCTCCGGCTGATGGCCGTCGGCGATGATCACCGGCGTGCCGGCCCGGTTGGCGCGGTCGGCGGACTGCAGTTTGGATGCCATGCCGCCCGAGGACCAGCTGCTGCCCTTGCCCTGGGCCATTTCCAGGGTCTCGTCGGTGATATCATCCAGCAGGGGGATGCGTTCGGTCAGCCGGCCGTCCTCGGTCCGGAAAAGTCCGTTGGATGTGGTCAGCAGCACGAGCAGGTCCGCATCCACCAGTGTAGCGGCCATGGCGGCGAGCAGGTCGTTGTCGCCGAAGCGGATCTCGTCCACCGCCACCACGTCATTTTCGTTGACGACCGGGATGACGCGGTTGCGGAGCATGGCCATGATGGTGTTGCGCGCGTTGAGATGGCGGACCCGGTCATTGAGGTCTGCGTGGGTAAGCAGTACTTGTCCGAGCCGGCAACCGTGCCGTGCCAGCTGTTCCGAATAGAAGTTGAGCAGCACACCCTGTCCCACCGCGGCGGCCATTTGCAGGTCGGGCAGTCCGACCGGCCGGTGCGGCCAGCCAAGCGCCTGCACGCCGGCGGCGATGGCCCCGGACGAGACGAAGATGACTTCGTAGCCCTTGCCGTGGAGTCCGGCAATCTGGTCGATCAGACTGGTGATCTGGCCGGGATCAGGTCTGCCGCGGTCATCCACCAGGACCCGGCTGCCGGCCTTTACCACGATGCGGCGGATGCTGTCGGGGAGGCCGTTTCTTATCGGTTGCGATCCGGATTCCGGTATTCCGGCATCATGTTGCATGGAAATGGTGTCGTTGACAGGTATTTCAGTTTACAGTCCGTTTATGCCTGACTTTGCCTAATATAGCATTTTTAGCGCGCAATATGCTGCTATTGTTAGGTAAGTGTTTGCCGTCATGTGTAGTGCAGACAGAGGCCGTTGCGGCGCCATTTTGCCGGCTTTTCTGATAACCTGGGGAGGTATTTCCTTGACCCCGGGTCTCAGCGACGACCAATTCTATTATGTGTTCAGTATGGGTACGCGCATTAGCCGCCATACAACCACTGTTATCCATGTAAAACCCGAGCCCAACGGCCCTTTCCGCGCCGAACTGGTGGCCTCCGGTCCCTGGTGGACGGCATCACACAGCCGGGACGAATCATGGGACTAACGCCTTCTGGAGCTCATTCGCAATATTTCACGGCAGTTCTTTGAACGGTATCACGAACGCTATCACAAGGATGGAGACCATCTCAATCCATAAATCCGTCAATTTCCCGATTCCTTGATCCTTCGATACTTCGATCCCTTGATCCTTCGATACTTCGATCCTTCCATCCTTCCATCCTTCGATCCTTCGATCCGTAAAGATGGAGCCCCTGCCACAAAAAATTCAATTATTCCAAAAAAAACACGTTATTGAGGAAGCGGTGGAATGACTGCATGCCATTTCCGGCATAAGACAAACTTCTCCAGAAACAATTTCCCAATATGCACCCATTTACAAATTCTCATCTGCACAAGGGGCGGCAATTACTGCTTTCCCTGCTGATCGTTCCTTTTTTTGTTTTCTCCTGCGACGCGGTGGACAGCGAGCGTGAATTCCCCACATCGGACCGCGACAAGCTGGCCCGTTTCAATGATGATGCGTTCGTCAAGGCAAATCCGGACTATTTCGAGGCCTGGGAACTGGCGTTGTGGCACGAAGGCGGATTGCGTCCCGATCCCGAAGAAGCCGTCATGTTTCTGGACCACCGTGAGGCCATCCGAAACGCTTTTGCCAACGATCTGCCCGAGGCCGATCAGGACTTCACCCTGCCCTGGGTCCCCGGAGCCCTGATCATCGGGGCGGACGTGCGGCATATGGTGGATGTGATGGACGGCTTTTTCCGGGATTTCAACCAGCTTGATCCGGGACTGGCTCCGGACTCCATCGCATTTCTTGATCACGAAGAGTTCAGCGAGCACTTCTTCTTCCTTGCCTATTTCGATGAATTGCTCAACGTCGAGGAGATGGCAAGGATCTACCAGCGGCTGCCCGATGTCCGTTTCACGGATCCCGATTACCTGGCTGTCTGGGCCGGCAATCCCTTCCCGGTCTATCCCGGCTACGTGAACGGGGACTTCTACTACCTCTTCTACAAAACAACCTACGTCACCGAACGCACCACGCTCGTCAAGGTGGAGCCCAGGGGGCTTCAGGGCTGGAGGGCGGAGCTCGTCACCAGTTACATTCCCGGAGAGCAGCCCCCCTCCAACGCGCGGGATATCATCCGACAGATCCGGTCCGATTTCAACGAACGGTTCCTCGACGAGACTTCCCTGCAGCGGGTGGAAACGCTGCGTGAACGAATTGACAGGGTGGAGTGACAGGGCAGCAACCTAATTCTCAGTATTCTCAGTTCATCAGTCTGGATGTGTTTGGACGGAATGTGAAACGGGAATTGCCCCGGCTTAACGGTACAGTTTCTCCAGACGGGTCCCGGGGAAATAGTGCCGGAGGATACGTTTGTAGTCGTAGCCCTGCCAGGCCTGTGAAATGGCTCCGCTGTCGCCGGACAAACCCCGAACCTCAGGACCGATCCTCTTCCGGAGCGGCGGTGCCATCGTTTTCATCCTGCTTTTTGGCAGCAGGAGTTACAATATTACCCAAAAGCCCGCCCATAAGAGCGCCATAGGCGGTGGAGTGATACCAGATGGATGTTATGGGACAGGAGCCGGTATTGCAGCCGATGAAATGCCAGTACGCATAGCCGCCGAGTGCGCCGAGCAGTATCCCACCGAGGATAAAATAAATTGATTTTGACATGGTAGTGCTACATCTTTGGATTGATTTAAGACAGTAAACGCCTCACACATCAAAAAAATTTCAAACGAAACAGAATGCCATGGCCTTACACGAATTAGCCGGCAAAAAAGCGCCTCATTACATCCTTGACAATATTTCCAGGCTTGTTGCCGCATATTACACATACCGGCCCGATCCGGCCGACCCGGTCCACCAGGTACAGTTCGGCACCTCCGGACACCGTGGTTCCTCGTTGAAGCGCACGTTCAATGAGGAGCACATCCTGGCCATATCACAGGCACTGGCAGATTATCGCAGGGAAGCCGGCATCCATGGAACGCTCTTTATCGGCATAGACACCCATGCCCTTTCCGAGCCGGCCCTTATCACGGCTATCGAGGTGCTCGCAGCCAATGATGTGACGGTCGGTTACCAGCAAGGCTTCGGTTACACCCCCACCCCTGCCATTTCCCATGCCATTTTGGGATGCAATCGTGCCCAGAATGAGTACAAGTGCGACGGGATCGTCATCACACCTTCCCACAATCCCCCGGGCGACGGCGGTTTTAAATACAACCCGCCTTCCGGCGGTCCGGCCGGCACCGATATCACAAAAAAAATCCAGGATGCGGCGAACCAGATCATGGCGGACAGGTGCCGCGATGTGAAACGCATTCCGTTCGAAAGGGCGCTCAAGATGGACAACATCATGGCGACCGATTTCGTGATGCCGTATGTCAAGGAGCTGGACCGGGTGATCGACATGGAAGCCATCCGCAGAGCCGGACTGCGCATCGGCGTGGATCCGATGGGCGGCGCCGGAGTGGCCTATTGGGATCCGATCGCGCGCACCTACGACCTGAACATCGATGTGGTCAACCCCGACACGGACCCCCGTTTTGCGTTCATGACGGTTGACAAGGACGGCAAAATACGCATGGATTGCTCTTCCCCGTACGCCATGGCCAGCCTGATCGGTCTGAAGGACCGGTTCGACATCGCTTTCGGCAACGACCCCGACTTTGACCGCCACGGCATTGTCACGCCCACCGCCGGCCTGATGAATCCCAACCACTACTTGTCGGTGGCCATCCACTATCTTTTTCAGAACCGTCCGAAGTGGCGGCCGGATGCCGCAATCGGCAAAACGCTGGTGTCCAGCAGCATGATCGATCGCGTGGCCAAAGCGCTGGACCGGAAGCTGGCCGAGGTCCCGGTAGGCTTCAAGTGGTTTGTGGATGGTCTTCTGGACGGATCCTACGGTTTTGGCGGGGAGGAGAGCGCCGGTGCCTCTTTCCTGCGTTTCGACGGCGGGGCCTGGTCCACCGACAAGGACGGCATCATCCTGAACCTGCTGGCCGCCGAGATTACCGCAAAAACGGGCAAGAATCCCTCAGAACATTACGCCGACCTGGAGAAGAAACACGGCAGTCCCGTTTATGACCGCATTGACGCACCCGCCACCCCGGACGAGAAACGGATCCTGGCAAGCCTGTCGCCCGAACAGGTCAAGGCGGACGAGATGGCCGGCGAGCCCATCCTCAGGAAACTTACGCGCGCTCCGGGCAATGATGCGGCGATCGGCGGGCTGAAAGTAGAGACCAAAAACGGCTGGTTTGCAGCGCGGCCATCCGGAACCGAGGATATCTACAAGATCTATGCCGAGAGTTTCATAGACAAAGACCACCTGAAAAGAATTCAGGAGGAAGCCGTGGCCATCGTCAACGAGGCGCTTTCAAGCTGAATTGCGGGATGGTCATAGCCCAGCAGGCGCAGGGCGTTGAGCACCACCACCAGGGTTGAGCCTTCGTGCAGCAGTACGGCGATGCCGATGCCGGCGTATCCGAAAAGCACAAAAGGCACCAGGAACGCGATCATCCCGAGACTGATGAAGATGTTTTGCCGGATGATCTTCCGGGTCTGGCGGCTGAGCCCCAGTGCCACCGGCAGCTTGGTCAGGTCATCGGCCATAAGGGCTACGTCGGCGGTTTCCAGGGCGACATCGGATCCGGCCGCGCCCATCGCGATACCCACCGTGGCGTGTGCCATTGCCGGGGCATCGTTTACGCCGTCACCGACCATGGCCACTTCGTTCTCCTCGTCCAGAAGCTTGCGGATGGCATCCACTTTGTGCTCGGGAAGCAGATCGCCCCATGATTCGTCCACCCCGATTTGTGCCCCGATATTGTCGGCCACGCGCTGGTGGTCCCCGGAAATCATGATCAATCGTGCGATGCCCATATCGCGCAGGGCACGGATGACGCCCCGGGCACCGGGACGGGGAATATCCATCAGGGCAATGATGCCGGCATATTCCTCCTCTTCCTGTACCAGCATGGCGGTGCGCCCCTGCTCATGCAGGTCATCAAGCCGGGCACGGATATCATCCGGAATGGAGCCGTCAAACAACTTCATCTGCCCGATGGCCACCCTTTTCCCGCCAACCGTGCCAGTGATGCCCTTGCCGGTCACCATCTTAATATCCGTTGCGGTCGGGGGTGCTTCCCCGTTGGTCCACGCGCCGCCGCCGCGCACCACGGCCCTGGCGAGCGGATGATCGCTGAACTTCTCCACGGCCATCGCAATTTTCATGAGTCCGGCTTTATCCCGTCCGTTCAGCGGGATGACATCGGTGACTTTCGGGGTGCCCTCGGTCAGGGTTCCGGTTTTGTCGAATGCCATTGCACGCAGTCCGCCCAGCTGCTCGAGCGGACGTCCGCCCTTGACCAGCACACCAAGCCGCGCAGCGCGGGCCACGCCACTCAGGATGGCACTCGGGGTGGATATGGCCAGTGCGCATGGACTGGCCGCCACCAGCACGGCCATGGCACGGTAGAACGAATCGCCAAACGGTTCATCGATGACCAGCCAGGCGAAATGGAGCAGCGCGACAAAAACCAGGATGATCGGGACAAATATTTTTTCAAATCGTTCGGCAAAGCGCTGGGTGGGCGACTTCTGCGTCTCGGCTTCGTTGACCATGCGGATGACACGGGCGAGGGTACTGTCCTCGGCACGGCTGATCACTTCCACCTCCACGAGGCTGTCGCCGTTGATCGTACCGGCAAAAATCCGGTACTCAGCGCCGAGCCGGTCCTTCTTTTCCCGTGCCTCTTCCCGCGACGGCACCGGCTCCTTGTCCACCGGCACACTTTCGCCCGTAATGGGGGACTGGTCGACGCTGCTTCGCCCGGAAATCACGAAGCCGTCGGACGGAAACCGTTCGCCCGGACGCACCACCAGCACGTCGCCCGGACTGAGTTCTTCCACCTGTACCTCCCTTTCACCGTCACCCTCCTTGATCCTGGCCACGGTCGGCGCCAGGTCCGAAAGTGCCCGGATGGCTTTGCGCGCCCGGCCCATGGCATAATGTTCCAGGGCATGGCCAAGACTGAACAGAAACAGCAGCAAAGCGCCTTCCGCCCAGGCCCCCAGCACTGCGGCACCGGCGGCAGCCACCAGCATCAGGAAGTCAATATCGAACTGTTTCCTGCGCAGGCTGCAGATCATGTGCCGGAACGCATCATATCCACCGAAGAAGTAGGCCAGCAGATAGACCGGTATGGGCCTGATCTCCGGATCGCCCAGCACCTCGTACAGCCATGCTCCCAGCAGCAGCGCGCCGCACAGCAGGGAAAAAAGCAGTTCTCTATGTTCTTTTAATTTTATCAAGTTCCGTGCTGGTACTTTCCCGGTTCAAACAATCAATTTCAATTCGCCTGGATGTATTCCGGCATCTGATCACGATCCATCGGCAGTCATTCCGCATGGAAAACCGCAGGGCAGGCCGTCCCGGATAAAAACTGCAACATTTGGTTCGATAACCTTTTACTTTATCCCCGTAATTTAGGAATTTCAGGGATCACACATTTAAAAGATATTATTGTAAACACATGAAAAATGAATTTTCCGCCCTTTTCGAAAAAAACCGGCAATGGGCGCAACGCATGGTCACGAAGGATCCCGATTTCTTCAAGCGCCTGGCTGACCAGCAAAAACCGCAATTCCTGTGGATCGGATGCTCCGACAGCAGGGTCCCGTCCAACCAGATAACCGATATGGATCCCGGTGAATTGTTTGTGCACCGGAACATTGCCAACATGGTGCACCAGAGCGATATCAACATCCTTTCGGTGCTTCAGTATTCGGTGGAGGTGCTCAAAGTCCGCCACATCATTGTCTGCGGACACTACTCCTGCGGCGGCGTCAAGGCCTCACTGGAGATGACCGATCACGGCCTGGTCGACAACTGGATCCGGCCCATCAAGCAGATCTACGAAGACCATCTTGATGATTTCGAGGGATTGTCCGAATCCGGGATCGTCGACAAACTGTGCGAATGGAATGTCCGCGAGCAGGTCAGGAATGTTGCCACAAGCACCATTGTGCAGAAAGCCTGGCGCAGCGGGCAGCCGCTCTCCGTGCATGGCGTGATCTACGGCATCAAGGACGGGAAACTGATGGATATGGAGTGCAGCATCAGTGATCCTGCCCAGCTGCCATCGATATACCACATCCGCTGAGAATATTTTTTCTTGCATGAAACGCAGGATTTCTCTATCTCTATGCGAATTGTGCATACTCAACCGGACCATGCGTCCCGTGGACCGGGTTCAGCACCCGACACACCTGCAATCCCATCCCATGTTCTAACCGACACATTATGAGCGACAACAACCAAACAGGTATCTTAGGCCGGTTTTTGGATGTCATCGAACGGGCCGGAAACAAACTGCCCGACCCTGCCATCCTGTTCTTCCTTTTGATGATTTTCGTGTGGATCATGTCCGCCATCCTGGCTCCGTTCGACTTCGGCGAGACCGATCCGCGCACAGGCGAGACGCTTCGCGTGATCAACCTGCTTTCGGGCAGCCAGATGGCCATGTTCCTGGCCAACATGACCAACACGTTCATCACCTTTG
>RECX01000295.1 GCA_007693825.1 Balneolaceae bacterium | reverse complement strand
GTGCGTCCGCAGCACGAGGATATCACCCCGCAGCAGCGCAACTGGATCGCGCAGCACATCGGCGACCTGGAGACCGTTCTGTTCGGCAGCAACTTCCGCGATCCCGATACCGGCTACGCCGCCTGGCTGGATCCCGAGTCGTTCATCGACCACCACCTCATCACCGAAGCGCTCAAGGAGATCGACGGCTACCGCCTGAGCACCTTTCTGCACATGGACCGCGGCGGACGCCTGGTGATGGGCCCGGTCTGGGACTTCAACATCAGCCTGGGCAACGGCGATTACCTCGAGGCCTGGAAACCCGATGGCTGGTACTATCCGCTCATCAACCGGGAGCAATACCTCAACGGCTGGTACACGCGCCTGTTCGACGATCCCGACTTTGCCGAACGCTACCGCCTGCGCTGGTGGGAGCTGCGGCAAGGCCCTTTTTCCACCGAACACATCACCGGTATGATCCGGCGCTACGCGGATTTGCTGGATGAGTCCCAGGAGCGCAATTTCCAGCGCTGGAACATCCTCGGCACCTGGGTCTGGCCCAACCACTTTGTCGGCGACACCTATGAAGATGAGCTGGACTACATGCTCTGGTGGATAGAGACGCGCCTCGACTGGATCGACTCACAGATGGGCACCCCGCCCGATGATATCACCTCCCCGCTGCGCCATTTCTGGTATTTCGGGGACGAAATGGTCAACAACACCCCGCTCGAAACCATCGAAGCCACCTATTCCCTGGTGGATCCGGCCCGAATCCGTTTCCATTCGGCGCTGGACGGTTATCCGTTTGATGATACACATCCACAATGGAGAAAAGCCTCCATGGAACGCCGGAACCGTCCAACCGACCTGAACTACCATCCCGCAGGCAACGACGGACGTCCATACGACGCCAACCGGATGCGCGCCCTGCAGATCCGCCAGCCGTTCACCGGTGACGGCGGTGAAAATACGCTGATCTTCGAAGCGCCGACCACCGGCATGGAACAGGTCGTGTTCCGCTTTGCCGCCATGGACGAAGGCGCCGCCGACGCCCTGCTGATCGATTATTCGGTGGATGGGATCGGTGAAACATGGACCACCAACGGGCTCGAGAAGCACCGGCACACGCTCGAACCGACGTTCCGGCTCTACCAGGTCGATTTCAGCGACATCGAAGCCGCGCAGGACAACCCGGATTTCCGGATACGGATCCGCTTCGACGGTGACCCCGAAAGGATGGCCGCCGATGACGGCAACCGCATCACCTTCAACAACTTCAGCCTCGGCAGCACGAAGAAAGAGATCCAGGATACCTTCATTGATGATGCCGGTGACGGGAGTGCCGTCCCCCGAACCATCTCACTTGACCCAAACTACCCAAACCCCTTCAATCCGCAGACGGTGATCGGATTTGCCATCCCTGAGCAAAGCAGGGTGAGGCTGGCTGTCTATGATGTGCTTGGACGCGAAATCACGATTCTGGTGGATGAAATCCAGAGCGCAGGCCGGCACAGCGTCACCTGGGATGCCGGCAATCATTCCAGCGGCTTGTATATCTACCGGATGGAGGCTGGCGGAACGACACTTTCGGGCACCATGATGCTGATAAAATAAGGCGAATTCTCCGGCAGGTCTTGCTTATCGCACCGGTTGCCGGACCGGCGGATCTTCAGCAAAAATCCTGACGGATTCCTTCACTTCCCCGGCTCATTCTGCAGCAGATAGAGCTGCCACAGATCGGTATTGCTCAACTTCAATAGCGGCTGAATGGCCAACAGGCCTGTCCTGCCGATACTCTTTACAAGAAACGAGAGCTCATTGAACTGGGATTTCAATTCCGGATCATGCGGCAGCGCAAAACCATTCTCCTTCATGATCAGCAACCCCTTGGCCTTGATGGAAAGCTCAAGATAGATACGCAGATAGCAGATCATGTCCCCCACGATTTCACCCGGAAACCGTTCCTGAAGGGCTTTCAGGTAACTTCCGATGCGCGTCCCGGAAATATTGCCAGCCATGAGCATTCTCAGCATTTCCATATCGCTGTCAAGCCCGGTTCCCAACCAGCTGCGGGTGTTTCGCTCGCTTTTTTTAAACACCAGATACACAACGGGAGGTAATGTACACAGGATCAGCAAGGTGGTATTGACCGGAGGCAGCAGAAACATGTTGAATGCCGCGTGAATGAGGATGGCCACAGCCAGGCCGGGAAGAAACGTGAAAAAAACCGGCCAGGATTTACGGTCGGATACATCCTTGCTTATCATCGCGGCTATGGATGTGGTGCCGCCATGCATCACCGCCGTACCAAATCCCCTTACAAACCATGTGAGAAGATCCGTATCCGAAAGCACTCGCATGTAGTACATGTTTTCAATAATGGCGAAACCTGCTCCCACGGCAAAACCAAGTATGGCGGCATCTACCATGAACCCGACTTTTTTTGTCCGGATCAGAAATACAATGAACAGTATTTTCAGGATCTCCTCGGTGACCGGCGCAGCGAACCTGGAAAACGCAGCGCCGCTCATGCCGGTCAGGGCGAGCAGCTCTGCATTGAGAAACATGGCCAGGAAAGCAGCAATGGTGCCTGCCAACAGCGCCACAGCGGTTTGTCTCAGCGTCACCAGTTTGAAACTGTCGATCAGTTTCATGCAAAGCAGGAACAGAAGGATCGGCAGGAACGCGATAATTATTTGAAACATGGTGCTCAAATCACGGTATTCCTTTAGGTTGCGGTGATAGTTGACGTCACATATGCATTCAATTCAACCGGTTATTTCAACCGGTTATTTCATGTGTTTATCATTTCTGATTCAATATGTCACATAGAATGTCCATGACGATTATAATCATGCTCCTGTGTGTCCGGGCTGATGCCCGGTCATGGACATTTCGATCGGTCATTTCCTATCGCAGCAAACGCAGTGACACCATCACTTCGTCGCTGCGCCTGCCGGTGTCGTAATCCCAGGCCGAAGCGTATCCAACAGAAAAAGTGGACTCCAAAATGGAGAAAACCACCATCCGGACATCCATCTGTGCACCGGCATTGAAAAAACGCTGCCGGGTTGCTTCATGGTCAAAATTTGTGACAAGTCCGGATCCGAACAGGTTCAGCTGGGCCCAGTTGGCATAATAATTCGTGAAGCCGGCCCTTTTGAACCGGACCGGCGGCAAGGCAAGTTCCGTCAGAAGCTTGCCGTAATTGACACCCCCTATTTGATTAAGGTCTGCTCCCGGAAAAGAATAAAAAGACCGGTACCGCCTGCTGGGATTGTAATCAATCCAGTTGTTGCCGAAACCGCCAAAGTAGAAATTGCCCAGGGGCTCGTCCCTGGGAGAAAAGGAGATGCCCGTGGATGAACGAAACCATAATGAGGCATGTCTGACCGGCAAGGCAATGCCGTAATCCAGATTCTGGTTGATCCGGGGGAACAGGCGGCCCTCGACGTAGTTGTTGTAGGTGTTAAACTCCCAGAGGAACCCCTTTTCATGGTCCACGGCCCCCAGTGAGTTGCTCATGGAGCGGTATGTCAGGCTGCCGGAAAGAGAAACAAATTCACTGAACGAGGTCAGGATGTTCTGAAACTCGGGAAGCCGCTCAAGTCCACCGTAATAGGTGGTCGTGATTCTGTAGTCGAGCGATCTGTTGATATCTCTGTATGCATTGTTTTTATACCCCACCCCAAGGGCATATCCTTTGCGGCTGCGTTTTGTGGGGCCAAACAGATCGTAAAAATCCGCGCCGTTGTACATTCCGAAAAAACTCCACGCAGATGCCTCATAGAGGAACGATCCGTGCAGATGTTCCCTTGCCGGCAAACCGGGATGAGGAGAGTAGGATAGGGTGATTGCCAGGGAATGGAGCCGGAGCGGATCGCCCAGGTTCAATCGAAAACCACCGGCAGCATAATTCTTGTATCCCTGGATAACAGGATAGGCCGATACAGTGGAAAGGTTTCGCAACGGGGAGTAGCCCGAGCGTTCCGTAATCATCTCCTCCACCGGAAATTGCCGGGGGCTGGGAGGAGGCAGCATCCACTCTGTGACCTGGGGGTGCTGCTCCACAATCTCCTGCCCAAGAAAACGGATGGCGCTCACACGCTCTACCGGGTTGCTTGCTATGCGAACCGGGATGAAACCGTTCCCGGTAAACTCAAAGGCGATCAGTGAATCCCTGCTCACCGGTACTGGTCTGAATAAACCGGACTCCGCATTGGACAGCCATCGCATTTGGCGGTTTTCAATATCATAGCGGACAATGTTCGACACCCCGCTGTAATAAGTGGACCCGTACAGGTACCTGCCGTCTTTGGAAAAGGCAAAACTTGAAGGTGAGCTGACCTCGAAATCAAATACTTCATCCGGCTGGAATTTGCCGGCCAGTAGTGAGTCCATGCTCATCATGAGCAGTTTTTGCTGTCCGCTCACATTGGCACTGGCGGCACTCAGCCATTTGCCATCGGGGGAAATATCAATATCAAAAAGGTCTTCACCATAAGGCAGGGAATGGATTCTGTTCCATTCGTTGTATGGATAGGGAATGCGCACGATCGACACGATGCCGTTAAAATGGCGAATCCCCCAAAGGGAACGGTCAACCGGATTAAAGACCAGGTCGCCGGTCCGGCTGTCCTTGATCAGCCTCCGGCTTTTGCCGCTTTCAATGTCCACGGAATAGAGATCGCGCCAGCTGTTGTTGTCATTGGTATAAAAGAGGGTGGCTGTTTCGGGATCAAAAGCCAGGGAACTGACAAAAAACAGGGCGGATCCCCTGATGTCCGTGACCCGGTCCATGCTGCCTGTGTTCGGATCCAGCGAGGCGATGTGCGAAACCGTGCCCGGCAAATCAACAGCCACATAAATCCTGTCCCTTTCTTCATCATAGACAGATCTCGAAACACCCCCTAGCGGCCTTCTGGACAGCACCCGTCCCTGTGTCACCGGATTGTTTCGAATCCGCCCGAGATTTTCCTGCTGCCAGCTGTTTTCCCAGACAATCCATTCGGACCATTTTTCATCCAGTGAAGCGCCGTATACCCGCTTGAACTGCCGGGCATACGACCGTTTGGTGCCATCACTTCGTGAAACCCACTGCAGCAGCGACTCGGGACCATGCTTCATGGACAGGTAGGACATGAAGCGGGTTCCGTACATGTAGGAGTTGGCACCGACTTGAAAATCGACGGTCGTGCCTTCCGATTCCAGGCCAATGGCATCATAAATATGTGCGGAATCCCTTACCATGGTCCGGAACACCATTTCGTCATAGGCGCCCATGACCCGGCCAATGCCGCCGGACATCCATGTTGTCATGTACTCGGCAATACCCTCATGATACCAGCGGGGCGAATAAATCCGGGGATTGGTCAGATAGCTGTACAAAACAGAAACCGGATCGCTCCGGTCAGGATACACTTTCCCCGCAAACATTTTTCTGAAAAAACGGTCGGATCCCGATGGCTTGTCCTGGGCAATGATATGAACCAGCTCGTGATTCATAAGCACGTTAATACGCTCGTTGGCCGGATTCGTCTCGAAAGCATAATGAAACGGGGCAATTCCCATCAGGATGATGTTGTTGGGAACAGCCGATGCCCCGCCATTGGCAAAATCCCCAAAGTCGGACATGATCAGCACTACCGGTTCACGCAGTTCATAGCCAAACTTGTCCATATGGAACCGAAGCGCATTGGAATAACTCCTTATGGTATGATTGACGAGATATTCATGCCCGAAGTTATAATAAACAAGATGCAGTTCATCGGTCTTTACAGACTGGAACTGGGCCTGGACACGGCCGTGAAATCCTGCAACCAGGATTGTGAACAAGAGACAGTATTTCAACAAGTATTTGCAACGCTTCACCATAATCCGACTCCCAATATACGATCTATGGAAATTTTATTTTTTTTCTGCCAACGCTGGAATTAAACATAGAAAAGTACCCCGGTTCCCCGGGGTACTTTTTTGTTACTTAGATTATCCCTCATAATGAAGGGTTGGGTTATGTCCTTTCAAGAGCCTGTCCTGATCCAGGGCCTACAACTCGAAGTTGAAGGTGGCTACGAATCTATGGAAATCAGGGTTGGCCATCATTCTGTTAAAATCGGGGTTGGCCATCATGTTGCTGAAATCGACACTGGCAAGGAGGTTGTTGAAGTCAACCGTTGCCATCAGCATCTGGAAATCCGGAGAAGCCATAATGCCAGCGAAGTCGGGACTGGCCATCAGTCTGCTGAAGTCGACATTGGCAATAAGGCGCTGGAAATCGACGTTGGCGGCAAGACGCTGAAAGTCGGGACTGGCCATCAGTCTGCTGAAGTCGACATTGGCAACAAGGCGCTGGAAATCGACGCTGGCACCAAGGCGCTGAAAGTCGGGGCTGGTCATCAGGTTCTGAAATTCGACACTGGCAAAAAGGCGGTTGAAGTCCGGCGTGGTCATCAGCCTGGCAAAATCAGGGCTGGCCATGAGCCGGTTGAAATCCACATTGGCAGTCAGTTGCTGAAAGTCGGGGCTGGACCTGAGGTTTGAAAACTCCGGATTTTCCATGAGCCGGCTAAAGTCCGGATTGGCCATCAAATTGGAAAAATCGGGATTCGCAGCCAGCCGCTGAAACTCGACACTGGCAGTCAGGCGCTGAAAGTCGACATTTGCCATCATATTCCGAAAATCGGGATTGGCCGACAGTCTATTGAAGTCAACGTTCGCAAATAAGCGGTTGAACTCGACATTCGCAAACAAATGGTTGAAGTCTGGACTCGTAACCAGCCGGTTGAAATCCGGGGTTGTCATCAGCCGGTTGAAATCAGGATTTGCAAACAAATGGTTGAAGTCGACACTGGCTGACAGATTCTGAAAATCGGGACTGGCAAGAAGACGATTGAAGTCGACATTGGCAAACAGTTGCCTCATGTCGGGGCTTGCCATCATGTTTACAAAGGTTTCATTGCTGGTAAGGGTCTGCAATTCCCCCGATGCAACCAATCGCTGAAAAGAGTCGCTCTGAAGCAACTGCTGAATCTCCGCATTATCAAGCGCTATATCAGCCCCGGTCATCTGAGTGCCGCGGTAGCGATCGGCACGCTCCACGCCATCCGTTCCAATGGTACCCGAGACATTTTCAGTCTCCGGCTGGCCGAAATCCACTACTACAATGAATACCAGCAAAACCACTGCTGCTATTGATGCTATTACCGCTGCCGTTTTTCCTGTAAAGAAGTTTGATTGTGACATGACTGCCTCCGCATTATGTTCATATATGTTGTTATCCTGCTTTCTATTTGCTGCCTCTTTAAACTCTATTCCCTTTCTCACCGGATTCACCAGTGATTCAGGAAGTGTAATTTCCGATTTCATCCGGACCAGTTGCCTGGACAATTGCTGCAGATCCTCAAGCAACTCCCTGGCTTTTTCGTTTTCCTTCAGAATCGCGTGCAACTGACGGCTTTCCTCCGGAGTGTTAACCCCGTCAATTTCGCCGTGAATTAATGTGATGATCCTGTCTTCCATAATTATCTCGTTTTATGTGCCATGGGCTCAATTTCCTGTTTCTGCTATAATTACACACATGCAGAAGAAAAGTTGGTAAAATTTTTTCAATCTCTTCAAAATGACCAGATATTCCCATGCACCGGCACCAAGGAATGTGCAGCACGGTCACCTCTGCCGGATCCGCAATGCTCCCGGATAACTACACTCGCGGATAACGGCACCCCCGGCCGGCAACGGAGCAAGACGGCAATTCCGGAATCAGCGCAGCAGGTCCCGCAATTTCATCCTTGCACTGAAAAGCCTGGATTTAA
>RECX01000282.1 GCA_007693825.1 Balneolaceae bacterium | reverse complement strand
GTTCGGAAAGAGCTGGATGCATGGTTTGACCGGATGAGCAAAGAAGAGTGAGCACTCCAATGAAACTGACGTTTTTAGGAACCGGGACCTCCATGGGAGTGCCGGTAGCAGGCGGTTTCGGTCCGAAGCACGCCGGCAATGACCCGAGGAATCAGCGCTATCGGTGCTCTGTATGGATACAGTCGCAGGAACGTTCCCTGGTCATAGATGCCGGACCGGAATTCCGGCTTCAGACCCTGCGGGCAGGGATCCGGCGCATAGACGCACTGTTGGTCACGCATGAACACACAGATCACGTTGCCGGCCTGGATGATCTGAGAGCATACAACTACGAACAGAAAAAAGCCATTCCGGTCTATACCAGCCAAAGGACGGAAGAAGCCATCCGGCATCGTTTTTCCTACATGTTCGGGCCGGATAAAACGCCCGGATCGGTAGACCTTGATTTCATGCCGTTTAACCAGACCGTACAGGAAGGGGACTGCCGAATAGTGCCGCTGCCTGTAATGCACGGGGGGATGGAAGTCATGGGCTTTCGGGTAAATGACATATCCTACATCACGGATGTTAATCACATACCCGATGATACGGCGTCAAAAATCCGTGGCTCGAAAATTCTCATTATGAGCGGGCTGCGCTGGTCACCTTCCCATCCCACTCATTATACCATCCCCGAAGCAATTGATGTGTCGGAAACACTTGGGGTCGGACAGACGTACCTGATCCACATGTCCCCGTTTGTGGATCACGAGGAAGTATCCCGCCGCATGCCTCCACAGGTCAAACTTGCGTTCGACCAGCTCCAAGTTACCGTCTGACGGGCTCCTTTCGCGGGAAATTGCGTCTCAGCTTCCGGGTGTGCCGGACAACTTCCGGGTGTGCCGGGCAGCGTTCCGGGTATGCAGGGCAGCAGGCATGGGTATCTGCCGAAATGTTATCGGTGGTTCTATCGGTATTTACTGTGAAGGTCCCCCTTAAGCTGGTCATACACCTCCTTCACGTGCTGGGAGTTGTCCAGCTTGCAGATAAGCATGGCGTCGTCGGTCTCAATTACACCTATTCCCTGAAGCCCCACAAGCGTTATGAGTTTCTGGCTTTTCGAGTCGACAAAACAGTTTTGAGATTTCACGGCCAGGGAATTTCCGGAATTAAGGATATTCCCATCCTGATCGGCCTCCTCGCTTTGCAATTCGTAGATGGCCATCCAGCTGCCGAGGTCACTCCAGTCAAAATGAGAGGGAACGACAATGACATTCCCTGATTTTTCCATGATGCCATAGTCAATGGAAACGGAGAAACATGACGTGTAGACCGACTCCAGCGTCTTCTGCCTCATTACACCATTGTGCTTTTGAAGGTCTTCAGCAAAGAGCGCCACCTGATGATAAAGGACAGGAAGATGCTGTTTTATTTCATTCAGGATGGCTCCGGTTTTCCAGATGAACATGCCGCTGTTCCAAAGGAAGTCACCGGATTGCAAGAACTTGAGAGCGGTCTGGACATCCGGTTTTTCTGCAAATGTCTTGACGGGATAAGCGGCACTGTCACCTGCCGTTACCTTTTGTTCATCATTGTACTGGATATAACCATAGCCGGTCTCGGGCCGCGTCGGAGTTATTCCAATAGTGACAAGATGTCCGTCATTCTCGGTCAGTTGAACACAGGTTTGAAGATCCTTCAGAAAGGCATCATCGTCCCGGATGTAATGGTCCGACGGCAATACGACCATGGTGGCATCGGGATCGCGATGATGGAGCAGTGCGGATGCAAAACCAATACATGGCGCCGTGTTTCTGGCAACCGGCTCACCAATAATGTTGTCGTCAGGAAGGTCGGGGACCTGTTCTTTCACCAGGGAAACGTAATCGGCGTTGGTGCTTACTAGAATACGCTCGGGCGGTATTATGGGACGAATGCGGTCAATCGTGGTCTGAAGAAGGGTTTTTTTTTCAAAAAACGTCAAAAACTGTTTCGGACATTCAATCCGGCTTTTCGGCCAGAAACGGGATCCGATGCCACCGGCCATGATAAGCGCATACACCATCTTGCTAACTCCTGGGATGTTAAAATTTCTGTGAGACCCTGCCAAGTTACCAAAAAACGCAACTAAGCTGAAATGAGATCTGAATGGTGGTCCGCACTCTTGAGGTGGAACCTGAAAACCGTTCCCTGTCCGATCTTGCTCTCGATTTCAAGCCGCTCCTTGTGCGACTCCAGAATGTGTTTTACAATGGAGAGTCCAAGCCCGGTGCCGCCCTGTTCCCTGGAGCGGGATTTGTCGACCCGGAAAAAACGTTCCGTCACCCTATTAATGTCTTCTGCTTCAATGCCAATCCCGGTATCGCGGATGCTGACCGTTATTTTTGATTGATTGCGCTCGGGAAATCGGGTGCTGATGTAAACCCGCCCTTCCGGTTTGTTGTACTTGATGGCGTTTTCAATAAGGTTGACCAGGACCTGCCGGATCTGGTTGCGGTCGGCCAGGGCAAAAGCGTTTGTCTCCTTTTCCTCGAATATGATCCGGACACTCCGTTGTTCGGCTTTGTACTGCAGCGAATCGATTACATCGTGAATGACATTGTTGAGAGGGATAACCGTGAATTCCGGCTTAAGTTCGCCGGTTTCCAGCCGCGATATTTCCATCAGGTCATTGGTCAGAAAAATAAGCCTGTTCACATTCTTCATGGCCTTTGAAAGGAAAAGCTGGTTGACTTCGGGATCCTCCAGCGCACCGTCCAGCAGGGTCTCCAGATACCCCTGCACTGAAAAAATCGGGGTTTTGAGCTCGTGAGAAATGTCACCGATGAATTCCTTGCGGTAGCTTTCCGCCTCGTCCATTTTGCGGAATTCCTTTATGATCTTGTCGCGGCTCCATTCCGTATCGTGCCGCAGGGCCTCAATCTCGTCAAGGTGCCGTTTCGAGGGCGGATGGTCTGCACCGGGAGACCTGAAAGGCAAGCGCTGGATAAGGGAGCGGATGTGGCCCACCCGATTTTGCAAAAGGTGCCGCGAATAGAAGTAGATGATCAGGAAAACAAGTAATGCGGCAATGACACCACCCAGGAAGGCATGCGACGGGTGTTCCATCCAGAACATGGCGGCACCGGCAAAAAGCAGGCCGGTTGCAATTGCCGGCACGGTTGCAAGCCGTATCCCTGTCCGGAAATATGTGCTTGAGTCCGCGTTCATGGTTTTCTGAATCTGTACCCGACACCCTTGACGGTTTCAATCAGATTGTCGCCAAGCTTTTCCCGGATCTTGCGGATATGCACATCAACGGTGCGGTCGATAACGTATATATTCGCTCCCCAAACTTCATTCAGCAGCACCTGGCGGCTCAGCACCTTTCCCGCATGGCTTGCAAGCAGATAGAGCACTTCGAATTCTTTCCTCGGCAGCTTGATTTCACGGCTGCCTTTTTCGACAACATAGCGGTCCCTGTCAATGATCAGGCCTTCGAAAACAATGTTGTTCTTTTGCGTTTCAAGTGGTTCGCGGGACCGCCGCAGCACGGCCTTGATGCGCGACATCAGTTTCGCAATGCTGATCGGCTTTGAAAGGTAGTCATCGGCCCCTTCCTCCAGTCCGCGTACTTCCGACTGCTCATCACTGCGGGCCGTCAGGAAAATGATGGGAATGTCCCTGAGTTCCGGGTCCTGTTTCAGGTTCTGGCATACCTGGTGCCCGTCCATACGGGGCATCATGATGTCCAGCAGGATAAGACCCGGCCGGTGTGTTTTGGCCATTTGAATGCCATCGCGGCCATTGTCGGATGTCAGAACTTCGTAGCCCTGCTTGATCAGGTTATACTCCACAAGGTCAAGGATATCCTGTTCATCATCAACTACTAGTATGACTGTCTTGTTCAAATCGGTCGGGAATGGTTTTGCACGGTTGTTTCACGAAGTTACACACTCCCTGTAATGAATAAAAACGGCACAGATTAAGAAATTGTTACGAATCAGAGGTGCTTGAGGGCCTTTTTTAACAGTTCGGAAACATTGCCGGCAGCATCCGGGTCCGGCCCGAGAGCTGTCTGGACCGCTTTCTGTGCCTGCGCCCGCTGATAACCCAGGGCTTCCAGTGCCGAAATGGTTTCATTCTGGATGGTGCCCGACCCGCTGCCGGCATCCTCAGGGGTAACGATATCGCCCAGTTTGTCGCGCAGCTCCAGAACAATTCGCTCCGCGGACTTCTTGCCAATGCCCGGACTACGGGCAATAAGGCCGGCATTCTGGCTGACGATGGCGCTCACGATCTGTCGCGGCGGCATGGCTGAAAGCAGGGCCAGTGCCAGCCTGGGACCTATGCTCTTTACCGTGATCAGCATCTCAAAAAGGTTTCGTTCCTCCGTGGAAGCGAACCCGAACAGTTGCTGGTCGTTATCGGAAATGTGATGGTGGATGTGCAGGGTGCAGTCGGTGCCGGCACCCGGAACCCGATCCAACGTATGGTGGGATATGCGCACCAGATATCCGACGCCACCAACATCGAGGATGACGGATCCCTGCTGCTTGCTGTAGATGGTTCCTTTCAAATAGGCAATCATGGGTTGTTTCTTGCTTTCATCTGTTTAAAATCATTGGATTCATAAGGTCACATAGAATGTCCATGACGATTATAATCATGCTTCTGTGTGACGGGTTACCGTCATGGCCATAACACTTCGTGACCTTCGGTTCATGCGGCGCTGTCCATGCCGCTGGGTTACAGGCACACAGTCAGCGTTGCCGTATGCGGTCAGGATTGTTATCGACATAATCGGTCCAGCTGTTTTTTTTCCGGCGGGTGGATGTGGTGCCTGGCTTCGAAGCATCTTTCCCGGCAACCGGCCCCTGCAGTTTCTGGAAGTGGCACCAGGCTACGGCAAGGGCATCGGTGGCATCACTGGTAAGCGTGTCTTGCGGGATGCGGATCAGCTTCTGCAGCATGTACGCCACCTGGTCCTTCCGCGCGTTTCCTGTCCCTGTAATAGCTTTCTTAACGGCCTTGGGGTAGTACTCGAACAGCGGGATATCCTGGTGCAGGACGGACATGATGACAGCGGCCTGCGCACGTCCGAGCTTGAGCATGGCGGAAGGGTCCTTTCCGTACACAGGCGTTTCAATGGCGCAGTAGTCAGGCCGGTAGGCGGCAATGAGTGCGGTGGTTTCAGAATACAGCAAACGAAGGCGCTCAAGCGGGTCTTCCGTGCCGGTAAGCCGGATTATGTCACAGCACAGTGCCTCGAAACGCCGGTCCTTGTGTTCCAGAACAGCATAACCGGTAATCCGGGAGCCGGGATCAATGCCCAGTATGCGTGTATTCATCACCTGCGTTCACAATAGTTCATATTTCCATCACGATCTGTCCGGGCCGGCGCATGATCCATGAGCACCAGGCATGCGCATCGTCATTCTTTCTTGGATGCGTGCAGCTCCGCCAGGTCGTAGATCAGGTCCTCGCTGATTCCATTTGTGGAAAACCCGCCGTCGTGAAACAGGTTCTGCATGGTCACCTTGCGGGTGAGGTCCGAAAAGAGCGTGACACAGTAATCCGCACATTCATCCGCCGTTGGGTTCCCGAGCGGAGAAAGTTTTTGCGCAAAATCATACATGGCATCAAATCCGCCGATACCCGATCCGGCGGATGTCTTGGTCGGACCCTGTGAAACCGTGTTGACCCGGATGCCCTGCTTCCCAAGGCGGCTGCCAAAGTTCCGGGCAATGCTTTCCAGCAGCGCCTTGGCATCGTTCATATCGGAGTATTTTGAAAAAATACGCTGTGCGCCGATATAGGAGAGTGCGACAATACTTGCACCATCATTGAGAGCCTCTCTCACCACGCAGGCCTGCAGCACCTTGTGAAGGGAAATGGCGGATATCTCAAGGGTCTGCTGCATCAGTTTGTAGTTCAGCTCCTCATATTCATTGCCCTTGCGGACGTTTGGGGACATGCCCACGGCATGCAGGATGAAATCGAGCTTGCCGTTCTTTTCGACGGTCGCATCGACAAGGTCGAGAACCTGCTTGTAATCCGACACATCACAGGGGATGGTTTCCGAGCCGGTTTCTTTGGCCAGTTTGTTCAGGGTTCCGAAACGGAGTGCGATAGGTGCATTGGTAAGCATGAAGGAGGCCCCTTCACGTTTGCACGCCAGAGCAACACGCCAGGCAATGCTGCGTTCATCAAGTGCGCCAAAAATCAGCCCTTTTTTTCCTTCGAGAAGATTGTGGCTTTTATTCTGAGTCATACGGTAATCCTGTTTTTACAGTCTATACGGGTTACAATGGTCTTAAAGTAGCTAAATTGATGACCTGTAACAAACACCAACAACAGCGCCCGGCAATCCGCCCCGAAAAGCCTGCAGTGCAGGTATCTGAGAGGAAATAATTTATTGATTCCTGTTTTTCTTTTGCATATTTTTCCTGACTTTGCAAATCAATTGATATATACGGCTTTCTTTTCGGATGGCCGCGTAAACCTGTTTCTTCGAAATGTTTGAAGACCTATCCACCAGATTGGAATCGGCGTTCCGGTCGGTAACCGGACAGGCGCGTTTGAGCGACATAAATGTTGCTGAAACGGTGAGAGAGATACGCCGTGCACTTTTGGATGCGGACGTAAACTATGAGGTGGCCCGGTCCATCACCGCTGCGGTGAAAGAGAAAGCGCTGGGCCAGGGAGTGTTTGCATCCGTGACGCCGGGACAGCAGTTTACCAAAATCGTCTATGATGAATTGGTCCGCGTCCTGGGTGAGGAGAGGGAAGAGATCACGTTCAGCCAGGTCCCGCCGACGGTGATCCTGATAGCGGGCCTTCAGGGTTCGGGTAAAACGACTTTTTCAGCGAAACTGGCCAAATTGCTTCGCGAGCAGGGCAAATCGCCCATGCTGGCCGCTGCCGACGTGTACAGGCCGGCGGCCGTTGACCAGCTCAAAACGCTGGGTGGACAGATTGATGTCCCGGTCTATTCCATCGAAGAAAAAGATGCCGTTCGCGTGGCCAAAGAGGCGCTCTCGGAGGCTAAAAAGAATGCCCGCGATGTCCTGATCATCGATACGGCCGGTCGCATGCACGTTGACGAGCACATGATGGATGAAGTCGCCCAGATAAAAAAGGCGCTCAACCCATCCGAAATCCTTTTCGTCGTGGATTCGATGACCGGACAGGATGCCGTCAACACGGCCAGGGAATTTAACAAGCAGATCAATTTTGATGGAGTGGTCCTCACCAAGCTCGACGGTGACACCCGCGGAGGTGCGGCCATATCCATCCGTACGGTTGTCGACAAACCGATCAAATTCATGAGCACCGGCGAGGGAATGGACAGCATTTCACCGTTTTATCCCGACCGGATGGCTCAGCGCATTCTCGGAATGGGGGATGTGGTTTCTCTTGTCGAAAAAGCCCAGCAGCAGTACGACGAAGTGCAGGCAAGAAAGCTGCAGTCGAAGATCTCTTCCAATACGTTCAATCTGGAAGATTTTTACGGCCAGCTGCAGCAGATCAAGAAGATGGGGTCCATGAGAGATCTCGTCGGAATGATTCCCGGCATGAGCAAACAGCTGGGAGACGCAGAGATAGATGACGATGCCATGAAACCGGTTGAGGCTATCATCAACTCCATGACCATCGAAGAGCGGAGGAAGCCTGAGCTGATCAATGGCAGCCGCCGCAAAAGGATAGCACAAGGCTCCGGCACCACGGTTCGCGAGGTCAATGATCTTCTGAAGCAGTTTAACCAGATGAAGAAAATGATGAAGACCATGACCAAGATGAACAATATGGGCCGCGCCATGGAGGGGTTGAAAAACCTGACCGGACAACGAGGAATACATTAGGAACAACGATAAACCTGCTTAGGAGCAAAAACATTGGTTAGATTAAGATTACAAAGACACGGAAGAAAAAAACTTCCCTTTTACCACATTGTCGCTGC
>RECX01000244.1 GCA_007693825.1 Balneolaceae bacterium | reverse complement strand
CAACGCAGTATCGTACCCAATCAACGCAGTATCGTACCCAATCAACGCAGTATCGAAAAGCATTATGGAATTCATCCCGACTGAGCTGGAGGATGTGATCGTCATCCGGCCGATGATTTTTGAAGACAAACGGGGTTTTTTCACCGAAACCTTTCGGCTGAACAAGTTTCACAAGGCGGGCATCCGCAAGCCGTTTGTTCAGGACAACCTGTCGCGATCGGTAAAGGGCACGCTGCGCGGGCTGCACTATCAGATCGTCAATCCCCAGGCCAAACTGGTGATGGTCACCGAAGGGGAGATCCTGGATGTGGCGGTTGACATCCGCCGGCACTCCCCAAATTTCGGCAAGTACGTGAGCCGGCGGCTCTCCGAGGAGAACAAGGAGATGCTCTTTATTCCGGAAGGTTTTGCGCACGGTTTTTTTGTACTTTCCGACCGGGCGACATTCCTGTACAAGTGCTCGGACTATTACAATCCGGCAGGAGAGCGGGGCATTCGCTGGAACGACCCCGGGATCGGAATCGACTGGCCTGACAATGATCCCGTCCTCTCGGAAAAGGACAGCAATCTTCCGCTGCTATCCCAGTTGGATGAAGCGGACATCCCGAAATGACCCGTCCATAAAAAATAAAGAATATGATATGGCCATGACGGCTTTCCGTCACACAGAAGCATGATAATAACCAGCATGGACATTGCATCTGACGCCGGCACCGAAGGTCACGAAGTGCAATATAAATTATAAACATATGAAATTATTAATAACTGGTGGAGCTGGATTTATAGGTTCCAACCTGATACTTTTTCTATTATCGCGGCGCGATAATATCAGCATCCTGAACCTGGACAAGCTAACGTATGCCTCGGATCTGAGCTATCTCGTTCCTGTGGAAGGTGATGAGCGTTACCGCTTCATACAGGCGGATCTGGTCGATCGCGATGCGGTACGGGAGATTGTCAGGGAATTCCGTCCCGATGGCGTGATGCATCTTGCGGCCGAGTCGCACGTCGACAACTCCATCACCGGTCCCGAACCGTTCGTAATGTCCAATGTGCTTGGCACATTCAACATTCTTGAGGAGTGCCGGCAGCTCTGGCTTGAGGATCCCAACGGTTACGCCGGCAAGCGTTTCCTGCACGTCTCCACAGACGAAGTCTACGGTTCGCTTGGCAGGGAGGGGGCTTTCACGGAGAAGACGCCCTATGCGCCCAACTCCCCGTACTCCGCCACCAAGGCAGGGAGTGATTTCCTGGTGCGATCCTATTTCAAAACTTTTAAGATGAACGTGGTTACCACCAACTGCTCCAACAACTTCGGTCCGCATCAACATGATGAAAAGCTGATACCTACGGTAATTCGAAAAGCGCTGGGCCACGAACCGATTCCGGTCTACGGCAAGGGTGAAAACGTTCGCGACTGGCTCTATGTGACAGATCACTGCAATGCGATCCTGAGTGTGTTTGAAAAGGGCCATATCGGTGAAACATACATTGTGGGCGGACACAATGAGTGGCGCAACATAGACCTGGTGCGGCTGATGTGTGACATCCTGAACGAGCTGGTGGGAGAGGGGCCTGAGGGAGACTACAAAAACCTGATTACTTTTGTCACCGACCGGGCCGGACACGATCTGCGCTACGCCATCGATCCGACAAAGATCCAGACGGAAATCGGCTGGAAACCGGAGATGAAATTCGAGGAACAGCTCCGGGAAACCCTCGCCTGGTACGCCGGAAGGTACGGCAAGTGAAATCCGTCAGCCTTCGCTGGCGCCACCCGGATCCGCAAAATTTCAATTAAAACGTACATTTGAAAATTCAGGCAGCAGATACATGGCACGAAAATACTGGCTCATGAAATCCGAGCCCGACGAGTTCAGCATTGATGACCTCATTGGGATGAAGAACGGTACGGCCCACTGGGACGGCATCCGCAACTATCAGGCGCGCAATTTCATGCGCGACGAGATGAAGGTGGGTGACGGCGTCTTTTTCTATCATTCCAATGCCAATCCGCTCGCTATAGTAGGCACCATGAACGTGGCCGGCGAACCCTATCCCGACCCCACGCAATTCGATCCGGATTCCAAGTATTTCGATCCCAAGAGTTCAAAAGAGAACCCGCGCTGGATGTTGGTGGATGTGCAGTTCACCGGCAAGTTTGCTCCGCCGGTGCTTCGGGAAAACCTGCGTGAGACGCCCGGCCTTGAGGACATGATGCTTCTCAAAAAGGGCAGCCGGCTTTCAATCCAGCCGGTGACCGAACAGGAGTGGAAAATCATTCACGAGCTGGCCGGGGTGGATCCGAAATGATTAAAAAGGCGAATGACACAGAACAAGCCGGCAAACTGCTGATCCGTACGCGCGGCATCCTGCCGATTCAGCATCTCAAACTCTTGCGCGACAGCGACGTGCTCCGCTCACCTGAGGAGTACCCCATCCAGGATGACCAGTTTCAGCCCAATTCGGTGGATTTGCGGCTTGGGACCACGGCTTATCGCGTTCGCTGCAGTTTCCTGCCTGAGAACGAGACGGTCGAAAGCAAACTTCAGCGGCTTTCGCAGCACACCATCGACATCCGTGAGGGAGCGGTGCTGGAACAGAACTGCACTTATCTGATTCCGCTGCTGGAAGAGTTGTATCTGCCGATGACCGGCCGCATGATCCCGGCTCAGACAACTTCGCTCTCCCTGCAGACCGAGGAGCCGCTATCGGCCAAGGCCAATCCGAAAAGCAGTACGGGACGGCTGGATATTTTTACCCGCCTGATCACCGATTTCAGCCACCGTTTCGAGGAGATCGGACCCGGTTACCAGGGCCGGCTCTATCTGGAAGTGGTGCCCAAATCTTTCCCGATCCGGATCCGTACCGGCCAGCGCCTGAACCAGTTGCGCATCCGGCACGGCAACGCGATGCTCTCCGACCAGGACATCCTGCATACGCACCTCAAAGATCCCATTCTGTATGATGAGCAGGGCAAGCCGCTGCCGCTCGACCAGCTCAATGTAAAAGACGGCCTCTTCATGCGGGTGAGCCTGCACGGTGAGGAGGGCGAGATCGTCGGTTACAAGGCCAAGAAGCACCGCGACCTGATCGACCTGGAGAAGACGGGTGAGTACCGTGTGCAGGCTTTCTGGGACCCGATTTATGCCCAGAAGGATGATTACATGATCCTGGAGCCGGAAGCCTTCTACATTTTTGCTTCCAAAGAGCGCTGCCGCATTCCACGGCACCTGGCAGCCGAGATGGTGCCCTACGACACAGGATCCGGGGAGCTGCGCACCCATTATGCCGGCTTTTTTGACAGCGGATTCGGCGGGGAAATAGCCGACGGCGGTGCCCGCGCCGTGCTGGAAGTGCGCTCGCACGATGTCCCGTTTCTTGTGGAGGACGGCCAGACCTTCTTCCGCATGGTTTTTGAACCGAATACGGCCACACCCGATTATGTTTATGGCGAGGACCTGAAAAGCAACTACCAGGGCCAGTCACTCAAGCTTGGCAAGCATTTTCGCGACCCCTGACGTGCAGCCAGTGGACATATGCTTGGCAAGGTGGCACAAACGGATGCAAAGCCGGGAGCAGATGCGGCGACGTTAGCAGATGCGGCGCCGGGAGCAGGGCACAAACCGTATCCACCAGAACAATAAAACCTGAAATGAAAATTTGCCAGATTATGGATGAACATTTCCTTTTTTACGTCCCGCCGGAACAGATAAAACAAGACCGGTTGCAGTTCACCGAAGATGAGGCGCATCATATTGCCAGGGTGTTGCGGAAACAGCCGGGAGATTTGGTTCAGGTTACCGATGGCGTGGGCAACACGATGGATGTGAAGCTGATTGTGGTGGACAAGAAGAAAGTTGCGGGAGAGGTGGTCGCCACTTATATAACGCCTGCCGAGCCTGACCGGATTATGGCATTGGGTGTCATCAGGCAGCGCGAACGCCTGGAATTTGCTATTGAAAAAGCTGTGGAACTGGGGGTGACAAAAATCGTGCTGGTCCATTCCGAACATGCGGGAAGGATGGAGCTCAAGCCGAAGCGCATTGACAAGACCATCATTGCCGCCATCAAGCAGAGCCGTCGTCCGTGGCTTCCGGCGTGGGAAGAGCGTGACAGTTTTTACGAGGTGCTGGCGGAATACCGGGATAGCCGCGAAGTGGTGATGGCACATCCGGATGTGGAGGGTACCTATGAATGGAAGGCGGATGATTCACCGTTGCTGCTGATGGTGGGACCGGAAGGGGGATTTTCGCCCAAGGAGGTGGAACAGGCCGTGGCATCCGGTGTGAAGATCGTGAGCCTGGGACAGAAGCGGCTGCGTACGGAAACCGCCGTCTGCGTAATGCTGGCGCTTGCCAACTACCGCTGATCCAATGATTCCCGGGTGCCCCAAACAACGCTGACCCGGCGATTCCGGGGTGCTTGGGGTTTCCTTATTTCGCTTTGGAAACCCGACTTACGTTATCCTGGCACGGGTTTAAACCTAACAAGCGTTTAATCCTAACGCGGGTTTTGTCCTGCCATGCGTTTTACCCTACCATGCGTTGGACATGTTGCCGTTGAGGGCTTCTTCCCGCATGGCTTTGAGGGTTTCTACCTGCTCCCAGAGGGTAAGCGCGATATTGACCGTCGGGTCCACTTCATCGTTGATGACGGGATAGAAATATTCGCTTCCCCAGATCTGGCGCGCCAGGTCGGCTTTCATGAAACCAAGCGGGCTTTTGAGCTGCTCATCAAGATCTGCCGGGTTGACGTAAAGATTATTGTCGTCATCAAAGTGAACGGTAGTAACCGTATCCGAGACGACCAGGCCGGCCTCCAGCATCCGATCCATGAAGGTCTCCTGCTCGGACTCCGACCAGGAGAAATCGGTGCGGAAATCGCTGAAACGATCCTCCCACACCTCACGGAATTCCGTTCCCCTGCGGTCGATGAAGTCCCGTACAAAAGTGGTGCCAATATTGTTGCGGCGCATCAGGACGAAGGCCTCACTGGCTGTCTCGATATCCACGATGTGATCGGGAACAACTCCTCCGCCTCCAAAGACTTCGCGTCCGGCTGTGGTGCGATAACGAAGCGAATCGGGCACCGTGTTAATAAATTCATGGATATCTCCGCTGGCACTGTCGTCACGGGTGTAGATTTCGTAGGCGTACTTTTCGCGTCCGTCCTTGTAGGGCTTCTGGATTTCCCGTCCGCTCGGCGTCAGGTAGCGGGATATGGTGATGCGGATGTTGCTTTTGTCGGGCAGTTCGTACTGCTGCTGCACCAGGCCTTTGCCGAAGGTCCGCCGTCCCACTACCAGGCCGCGGTCATGGTCCTGTATGGCACCGCTGACGATTTCGCTTCCCGAGGCGGATCCCTCATCCACAAGGACAATCAGGGGGATTTCGCGATAGGGGCCGTTGTAGCGCGCGCGGTATTCCGAGGTAAAACGGGCATGGCGGCTCTCTGTGGCAACGAGTGTGGTTCCGCGCGGGAAGAAGTCGTTGGCCATGCGCACTGCCTGCTCCAGGTAACCGCCGGGGTTGCCGCGGAGGTCGAGTACCAGGCGTTCCATGTTCTCCTGCCGGAGATCTCTCATGGCCCGTGTGAACTCTTCATGCGTGGTGGCTGCAAAGCGGTTCACGCGGATATATCCGGTCACATCGTCCAGCATGTAGGAACTGTCCACGGTGTAGATCGGAATTTCATCCCGTTCGATTTCGAAATCAAGCATGTGACGGGTGCCCGGACGGAGGATACCCACGGTCACTTTTGTTCCCTTGGGACCGCGCAGACTGCGGACCACATCCTGCTCACTGAAGCCAACGGAGGAATCACCGTCGATTTCGACGATACGGTCACCTGACCGGATGCCAAGCTGGTCGCTCGGACCGTTGGATATGGCCGAGATCACGGTGATGGTGTCGTCTATCACCTGGAACTGGATTCCGATTCCTTCAAAGCGTCCGGTGAATTCATCCTGGATACGTTCGCTGGTCTCCGGCCTGATGTAGACCGAGTGCGGGTCGAGCGGACGGAACATGGCGGTGATTGCATCTTCGATACGCTTATCAAGGTTCTCTTCCACCGTGGTATTGTTGGCCAGGAAGAGGTAGGCCCGCTCAAAGTTGGTGAACGACTGCCTGAGCGAAGTGATGTTCACATCGGTAAACGTGGTATCAAGCGGAGTTCCCTGGATGGTCAATGTAGTGTCACTGAGGCGCCGTACAAACCCCCGAAGGCTGTTTTTGTACAGTTCCTCTATGCTGATCTCGTCCACATGGTTCTCAATAATCTTTTGCTGAACTTCTGCGTATTTCTTGAGATTCACCTCGTGGGAATTGCTGCCGGCCAGTACACGGTCGATACCGGATACGTAGAGGAGGGCAAGTACGATGATGGAGATCAGAGATGGGGTCAGATAGCGTTTCAGACTCATTATACCGTTTTGTTGAAAAATACCGCGTTTTTATTGGATGCTTGCATTTCAGGCAGATGCTGTCACCGGTCGGGGTTGCAATTTCCGATCAATGAATCGATGACAAGATTAATCGCATTATACTAAACATTAACGGGAAGCATGTCCGGATTCTTACCCGGCGGGATTAAAAACAGGCGCATAACGTGAATAACCGTCACGCGGACAATAAAACAAGAACATTTACATGAAACAAGCGGTTTTTTCCGCAAATCATTCCCGGCAAACAGAGTAAAATACGAAAAAGGCACTTATTTTAAAGAGTGCCGCCATCCCGATTTGTTACCGGCGAACCGATCCGGCCAGGGGGTGCAAAACGTTCCCGGTGAACGGGAGCAAGCGTTATCCACAAAGTGTGATCAAAACGGCATCGAAACCGGTAATCTCAGAGGATATAATGGCTGAGGTCCTTGTCCCGCGTGAGTTTCTCGAGCTGGCGGTCCACATACGCCTTGTCGATGGTGACCGTACCGCTGTTGATATCGTCCGGAATGGCGAACTGGAGCTCTTGCAGAACCGTTGACAGTATGGTTTGAAGCCGCCGTGCGCCGATGTTCTCGATGGCCGAATTCACTTCGGCGGCCACCTTGGCGATTTCGCGGATGGCGTCGTCGGTGAATTCCAGATCCACGCCTTCGCTTTTGAGCATGGCGGTGTACTGCTTGGTCAGAGCATTCTTGGGAATCGTAAGGATTTTGTAGAAGTCTTCTTCGGTCAGCGAGTCCATTTCCACCCGGATGGGGAAACGGCCCTGCAGTTCCGGAATCAGGTCCGAGGGTTTGGCCGAATGGAACGCCCCGGAGGCGATAAAAAGGACGTGGTCGGTTCTGACCATCCCGTATTTGGTGGATACGTTGGAGCCTTCGACAATGGGCAGCATGTCGCGCTGCACACCCTGGCGGCTCACATCGGGTCCGCCGCGTCCGTCACCGGTCGATCCGCCTGCGACTTTGTCTATTTCGTCGATGAAAACGATCCCCGAGTTCTGCACCCGGTCGATGGCCTCCTGGTTGGCCGCGTCATGGTCGATCAGCTTTTCGGTCTCCTCGCTGAGCAGGATTAGCCGTGCGTCGCGGATTTTCATCTGACGCTTCTTGGTGCGTCCTTTGGTGAGGTTGCCCAGCATATCCTGCAGGTTCATTCCCATCTCCTCCATGCCGCCCGGACCGAAGATCTGCATCATCGGGTTGCCGGTGCTTGGCTGTACATTGATCTCCACGTTGCGGTCTTCCAGCTCTCCGTTGCGCAGTTTTTCACGGAATTTCTCACGGGTGCGCTGGTTGAGCTCCACGTCTGACGCCGACTCCGGGTCGAAGGACGTGTCGGTGGACTGAAAACCGGTTCGCCGGTCGGACGGTGACTTCCTCATGGGAGGGATGAGCAGGTCCAGCAGCCGCTCTTCCACCTGTTCGGCGGCTTTTTTCATGACGCGCTGCTGCATTTCGGATTTGACCATGGAGACGGCAATATCCGTCAGATCACGGATCATCGATTCCACGTCGCGTCCGACATAGCCGACCTC
>RECX01000310.1 GCA_007693825.1 Balneolaceae bacterium | reverse complement strand
GATACTGCTGTTGCCGAAAACATAGCTTCAGGCGAAAGTACAGCGATTACGGAGGATCGGAATATGACACCATGTGCTGCTTAACAACGATTATAAAAAAAGTAAATCGTCCCGATGTGTTAAATTTATTAAAAATTTTTAAATAATGTCAAAAAAAATAACGACGAGAGCAATACCGGACGGCGGCATTGCCGTTTCTGTTATTGCGTGTCAGGGGATGGATACCGCGGTGCTGAAGACGCCTCCCTCACTCTACAAGATCAAAGCCCTGGTGGAGGCCTTTTTCGATAGCGGGGACGCCGTATTTCATCCATACGGGCATGGGGGCGTCCATGAGGTAGTGGTCGAAGAATTGCTGCATTCTTCTGGACAGGTCTTTCCGGTTTACGCGCTCCCGAAGGTTGTGGGCCTCGTCATTATAGTTGAGCATCCAGACCGGGCGATCCAGCCGTTTGAGGGCGGTAAAAAACTCTATTCCCTGGTACCAGGGCACTGCGCCGTCCGCGTCGTTGTGCATCATGAGCAGGGGAGTGTTTACCCGGTCTGCAAAGAAGATCGGGGAGTTTTCGATGTAATAGGTTGGCCGCTCCCAGAGCGTACCGCCGATCCGGCTCTGCGTCCTTTCATACTGGAACTGGCGGTTGAGGCCGCTGGACCAGCGTATGCCCCCGTAGGCACTGATCATATTGGCCACGGGCGCCCCGGCCATGGCGGCTGCAAACATATCTGTTCTGGTGATGATGTGTGCTATCTGGTAGCCGCCCCAGCTCTGACCCTGAAGGGCAATCCGCTCCTCATCCACGAAACCGAGATCCAGAAGGTGAAGGGTCATCCCGATAACAGCATCCTCGGCGCTGCGTCCGGGAAGGCCCTCACGGTAGACGATATCCGGCATGGCCACGATATAGCCCCGGCTGGTATAAAATGCCGGTGTTATCGTGCTGGCCGACGGGGCGGGCGGACGGTACCAGTGCTTGCGGTTTGAGGTCCGCTCATAGAAATAGACGATCATCGGGTATTTGCGGTCCGGATCGAAATTATCGGGGGTGTAGAGCAGGCCATCGAGTTGGTCCCCGTTCACGCTGCGGAACCCGAACAGCTTCACATCGCCCCACAGGTAGTTGTCCTGCTGTGGGTTGGCTTCCGTAATCCGGTCAAAGCGGCTGAAGTCCGGATCGGTTTCATACACATCGGGATAGTCACGGAAGGTGCTTTTTCGCACAACCCAGCGGCTGCCGTCTGCGGATATATCCGGATTAAAGGCCCGCCACGTGCCTCTCCATAGCTGCTCAGGCGCCCCGGACTCGCTGAACGGCGTCCGGTAAAATGCCGAGGATTTGTCCTCATCATACGTTCCGCTAAGCCATACGGTATCGGTGGAAAACCAGCGTGTCTCCGGATCGGTGTCGAATGCACGGAGCACTACCTTGTTCTCCCGGCCGTATCCACCTGTCAGATTTACCGGGTTATGAGGCTCCTCCGTTGCAAAAGCCCAGAGATCGTAGCGGTCGCGGATAATTACGTGCCGTCCGTCTTCGGTCCATCCCTCAACTCCGTAGGGACCGGGATCGTTGGGCGTGTCGTGAAGCTCGTTCCAGAAGGGAACGTCGAGCTGATCGGTGAGGGAAATCACCCGGCCTTCATCCAGTCTGGCCGCATACCAGTTCCGGTCGATGAAATCATACCAGGCAAACCATTCGCCGCAGGGCGAAAAGGAGGGGGCGACCCTGGCGCGCTCCGCAAACGGAATGCGCTCCCCGGTGCGGATGTTCACCCGGTAGAGGTCGGTAAATGTCCGAAACCCTTTCCACTGGGTGAGGTGCAGGTAGTGTCGGTTCTGTGAGCCGAGTCCCCAGCCGGCGTTGTTCCGGCCGCCGATGGATACGTTTTCCAGTGCAAGATCCTCAATTTGCACAAATGAGTCGCTCTCAATATGCCATACCGCCATATAGGTCCGGCGCCGGTCATTGTCGAGCTGGACCAGTTGCTGCGTCTGGAGCCGCTCATCCTGCCAGTGCCAGACATCCACTTCAGCCATATCGATCTTTTCCACTGAAGGATCCCGCCTCATGGGCTCCGGGACCGTGCCAAACAGCAGGCGCGATCCGTCGTGGGAGAATTCCGGTCCGCTGTGCCGGTTGATCATCCAGTTGCTCTCCAGCCAGTCTGCGGTTTCGTCTGCAATCCGAATCGCATCATCCATTCCGGCAGACCAGTAATAGAGCCCGTAATAGTCGGGGGCGTCGTCATCCTTATCGTTGTTATCACCGTTGTTGCCATTATCGCCGCTACCGTTTTCGGCATTTTTGCCATTGTGGCCATTGCCGTTGTCATTGTTGCCTTCGCCATTTCCGTTGCCGTTGTCGGCATTGTCGCCGTTGTTGCCATTGTTGCCGTCGCCATTTCCGTTTTCAGAATCATTTTCATTTTCGGTTGACGGTATTTGGGCCAGAAAGGCAACCTGAGCGCCGGTACTGTCCATGGTTACCGAGCGGTAATTTTCGAGTCCGGAACTGATTTCAGAGGTTTCGTTGTTGCGCAGGTCCAGTACAAACAGGCCGGGTTCTGCATCGATCGTATCCGCCGGTTCGGTCCGGTAGATCAGCCGCTCTCCGTGGAGGCTGAAATGGTACTCTTCCACAAAGTGGATCACCCTTTCTTCACCGGTTTCCATGTTCCGGAGAAACAGGTCGTTTTCAGTGAAGAGCTCATCATCCTGCTCATTTTCAACCGCATCGGTACCGGATGCAGTGGCGGCATTATGATCCTCTGTGGTCTCCTCATCATCATTTTCGGTCTCTTCATCATCCGGAGTCCGGTCAATCAGGTAGGCCAGCCATGCGCCGCTCTTTTCGGGCATCCGGAAGGATGAAACCCCGCTGATTTTCTCCAGGTCACCGGTCTGAGGGGTATAGATTGCAAGCGTATCCTCAAAAATCTCAGACGGACGCTTTCCGTCGATCCGGGCCTGCCGCACATCGGCGTGCAGGGGCTGGATAAAGTACACCAGATGGCGGCCGTCGTAGCTCAGCACGAAATCACGCCCCCTTTCAAGCCGGGACTCGCTTCCCGATTCGAAACGCCTGATCACCAGCTCACCGTCGCCCTCCTGAGGATTCAGGCTGTAAACGAGCAGGCCGCCGTCCCTGCTGAGAGTCCGGTCGGAAATGCTCCTCCACTGGTCAAAATCCTTATGGTCCAGAGGTGCGCGATCGCCGCCGGGTCCTTCCATCTGGCCGGTAGAGGCGCAGGAGATAAACAAAAACAGCGTCAAGACAGAGACCGAAAAAAGGGGGTTTTTCATGTTCCGTGAATTTTTTTTGGATAATGTTTTCAGTTCAGGAAGGTAATCGGGAATTATTTAAAACTTTTCAGGTCTTTGTAAAATAATGTAAAATAACAGCAGGTTGGCTCTGCTGTTCTGCCGGTTTTGTCAGCGTTGGGCTTTATTTATTCGACCGCGACAGTAAATTTGCCGACGTACAGCAGGCTCTCTTGTGTTTCCAGCCTCCAGTAGAAGAGACCCGGCGCGGGGAAATCATCAAAATAGTATGCATTGCCGGAGACCGTGCTCTGATGCACCCGATCACCTTGATTGTCGATGATCGTGACGATCAGCGGATCATCGTACCGGATTTCCCACCGGAAGGTGACCCCGTCACGGATTTCGCTGCCAACTCCGGGTGCCACGATTTCCAGGCCGAAGGAGCGGAAATTCTGTGCGGTCATGCTTTCGTACAGCGGCAGCGGTTCGAAGTTTGCCGCATACATGTCGCGGAGCATTTCCTCCGCGCGGCGATCCTCGGCTTCCTGTTCTTCCTGCTCCCGGTCTGTTGGTTCCCGGTCCACCGCCTCACGTTCGTTCGCATCCCGGTCCACCGCCTCACGTTCGTTCGCATCCCGATCCACCGCTTTCCGTTCGTCCGGTTCTTCATCCTCTATCAATGGCGGTTCCGTCTCTTCGGGACCGTAGGGCAGGGGCTGATCCAGCCGGGGCTCATCCGCAACGGTGATTTCATCCGTCGAAGTGTCTAAATAAAGGGCCAGGGAACCGAGAAGTACAAATAGGGCCACGGCCGCTGCGGTCCAATAGGCATAATATTGCCATTTCCCTGTCAATTTCGCGGGTTTATCAAACTTTGGGTTGGTTGCGGCCTCATCGTGCCCAATGTCAGCCATGACGGTATGCAGCCGGAGCACCTCCTTTTTGCACTCCTTGCACGCCTCAACATGAGCGACAAGTTCGCGGGGTAATTCTGCCGTCTTGCCTGATCTTATGGCATCGACATAATGGGAAACACCCAAGTCGTCAAGGTGACCGTTCCTGTCAAAAAAATGGTCTAGCATGTCTGTGTATCTTTGAAGGGTTCTATTATAATTATATGACTATCTCCATCGATTTTGGAAATTCCGAATAATAATTTTCAAGGAGTATCTTGACGGTCTCCCGGTTCAGCGCGGCATTAATTGGGGAAATATTGAGGATTTCGGCGATTTCATCCAGTTTTATGTCAACGGATTTTCTCAGCGCATCCGCGGATCTGTTCGTCCCTTCCAGCTCGTTGATCAACGGGATCAGCTGCCCGTACATATCCGAATGGGGTGCCATGCGGTGCTCATCGGGGTCATTGAAATACAACAGGAATCTGTTCAACAGCTGTTTGCTGCAATGCGGGTAACACCGCAGCACGTCGCCTTCCGTAATTCCGATCCGCAGGGATATCTTGAATAGCAGCTCAATGCGGGAACGCCGGCTGCCGTACAGGTTCAACAGGATTTCAAGCTGCTCAAAAATTTCTCTCATCGCGACCTCCTCACTCATTGTTTCCCCGGTGGCAAAGTGCGAGCGCGAGAAATCCATCTTCTTCTCGTGGACGTTTCGTTTCAAGTCCTTTTTGGCATATTCCAGGCACAGGTTGCTGACGATTTTCGAAAAGTAGGGCATGAGACGGCACATCGGTTTGTACTGTGACCGCATCTTATTCAGGATGCCCGTCAGCATGCGTTCATTGATATGCTGGATGACATCATCGACTTCACCGCCGGCAAACAATCCCGAGCCCGAATATTTCAAAACGATGGCCCTGATGACACGTTGATTTTTCTCCAGGTATGCCGATGCGTCGCGGAAAAGAAGCTCGGTTGCTTCTCTTTCCACGTTAGCGTCCGCATATACCTGCTTTTTCATCCGGTCTGATCGTTAGCGAAGCATCTCGGGTTGAGGTAGATTCGGCGACTGAGCGGGTACGGAAATTTTCAGCTCATCACATGAGTCCGGGCCTGGACCCATCCACACCATCAAAAGAAATGCCTTGATGGCATACGTACACCAACAGGTGTTGTCCTGCCCGGGGACTGCTTTTGCCGTTACCATGACCTTGGGCGATAGTACAGCTATTATGGAATAATGGAATATGACACCATGTGCTGCCTTGCAACGGATGTCCGATCGTGTCGGTTTTCCGCTGTATAAAATATATAAAATTATTTAAAAATTTGTTAACGACAATTGCCGGGCGGACTGTGCCGTGCAAGACCCCGGACAGCGCATTTCTGTTATATTTCCGCCGCATGCTACGCTGTTTGCGAACTCACACTTTCGGCGCGAGCAGCACCTTGCCGAAATTGCGCCGCTCCTCGATGTACGTGTGGGCCACCGGCGCCTCATCAAAGGCGAACACCGCATCCACATGCGGCTTGATCCAGCCCTCTTCGGCCCCCTTGAGGATCGTCCCGGCCCATTCGGCGACCTTCTCTTTCTCGGTCCAGAGCCGGCCGATATTCACGCCATAGGCCCCCTTGTTCTGGTTCATCAGCTGCACGGGCGTCCAGAACGGCATTTTCTGCAGCAGCGGCACGTAGCGGAGCGGACCGGGAAGGGTGGATTCGGTGACCTGAGAGACGCCGAACATGCCCAGAAGTCCGGTCGGACGCAGTGCGCGCCAGCTCTGTTTCCAGCTGGAACCGCCCATCGGATCGAATATGACGTCGGCGCCGTGTCCGCCGGTGTGATGCAGCACGGCCTTGACCCAATCGCCCCGCCGGTAGTCGATGGCCACATCCAGCCCGCGCTCCTTCAGGCGCTCGTGCTTGCCGGGGGATGCGGTGCCGAGCGTGCGCGCCCCGATGTGCCGGGCGATGTCGAGCGCCGCAAGTCCAACCCCGCCGCCGGCATTGTGGATGAGCAGGGTGTCGCCGCGCCGGAGCCCGCCCATCTCCGCGAGCTGCCAGGCGGTCAGGTAGTTGACCGGGATAGCGGCCGCCTCGGACAGCGAAAGGTTCTCCGGGATCGGGAAAACCTGCTCCGGAGGCACGTTCACGGTCTCCGAGTAGCCGTTGAACCGGGTCAGCGCCACCACACGGTCGCCTTTTTTGAACGGTGAGGATTTGGGTCCGGCCGCGACCACCTCGCCGGAAACCTCATAGCCGACAACCATCGGCGGTTTGGGCGAATCCGGGTACAGGCCCTTGCGGGCGAGGATGTCGGCGAAATTGACCCCGGCAAAGGCAACTTTGATGGTGACTTCACCGGCGGCCCTGCGCGGTTCGGGATATTCGCGGAGCTGGAGCACTTCGGGTCCGCCCGTTCGGGTAATGGTAACTGCTTTCATAATCTTCTGCCTGTATGGAACATGAACCACCTGCACAGCCGATGCCGCGTGATCCGGCACTCCGTGGATGATACCGGACGTGGCCGGGCAAGTGAATGTCAGCGATTGATATTGATATAATACAGGCAAGGTAGCGAATGCCGGAAGAAAAAAGTACCCCGCGCAAGAAATGGGTGGATGCGTTTGTGCCGGGTCGGAATTGTGGGACCTGGATCAACGTATGGGAATTCCGGATCGGACGGCCCCGGACCCGTATGATCACGGGACCGCCCTGATCCGCGATGGTATTGGGATGCACTTGCGGATCCTGAGATCCTTTTGCATTCCGTTACGAATGGACATGTTTTGGCATTAATTATAGATCCGGGTATTCATGAGCGCCGATGGTGGAGCTTGCGGCGGGACGCGCGTTGCCGCTGTAATCCTCAACGGGACGTTTGGGATAGTCGCCGGTCCCCGCCCCGGCGCCGATGGCCGGACTCCCGGCCTGCAGTTCAAGGAGTATGCTGCCGCCCTCAAACAGCGGGTCGCTATCCACGAGATCGTTCCCGCCGGTGGATGTGATACCACCAAAGTAGGGTGTGGCCTGGAAGAACAGGTTGAAGTTTCCATCCAGCGTGGTGTTTTCCGGCAGCGCAATGGCCCGGTCGGGATTGGTGCGTCCGGACCGGCCCACGAAGATGTTGTTCACGACAACAAAGGGCATGGCACCCTCAGGACTGGCTCCGGCTGCAGCGATGATCACACCGTTGAAGACCGAGGTGCTGTTCCAGAGCGATGCCCGGAACGTATTGTTGAATATGGAAACGTTGGAGCTGAAGTTGTGGGCCGCAACAATATCAATTCCGCGCACATACTGATCGATCACGTTGTTGGTTATGCTAACCGTTCCGCTTTCACCGATCAGCTGCGGAAACAGCCGGATGCCGTTCCCGCCCCGGTTCTCACTCATGCGTATCAAATTCCTGTCGATGTCCATGTTGGTATCTTCATGGCCAATGATCGCCTGCATTCCGTCCCCGGCATGGGAAATCCGGATGGTGTTGCGGCGTACTTCGGATCCTCGCTCCACGTCGTTTCCGTATTCTGCGATGGTGATACCGGTTGCACTGGTGGAGAACTGTGAGGTGTTCATTTCGATATCATTGTCCAGGATGCGCGTTCCTCCGGAGAGGTTCGCATCGGATATGATGCCTTTCGAATGGCTGGTAGAACTTGTCACAATGGTATTGCCGATGATATCGGCTTCGCGGTTCCGGTAGAGGGCGATGCCGTTGTTGCGGATCTGCACGGTGTTGTCCAGCACCCGGTTTCCACGGCCTGTTACGATGGTGATACCGCTTTCGTGGCCGGTGATATGGACGTTTTGGATCAGCGATCCGGTCACGCCGG
>RECX01000309.1 GCA_007693825.1 Balneolaceae bacterium | reverse complement strand
CTCCCAGATTGATGCTGCCGCAGCTCATATTGCTGCCACTCCTCATGCTGTTGCTCCTCGCGGGACCGCTACGCGCCCAGTTTTTGGGCGGGGACGGACGCGGGGACGCCATGAGCCGGCTCAGCGACTGGCCGACAAACGTTTCGGACCCTGTCGTGCAGCGTCCGGCCGTCCTGGAGCTCCGCCAGAACTATCCCAACCCCTTTAACCCGTCCACACGCATCCGTTTCGCACTGCCTGATGACAGCCACGTAACGCTTACCGTCCACACTCTCCTTGGCCAAAAAGCGTCCATGCTGGTCGATGGACACCGCAGCGCGGGTTGGCATGATGTCGTATTCGACGCCGCACATCTGTCCTCCGGAGTTTATATCTTGCGGATGGAGGCCGGACAGGATATCCTGTTCCGCACCATGACACTGATACGATAACGGCAGCACGAAATGCGTTCAGTACACCGGCGCGGACACGGGATGCGACAGAGCCGGTAGCCCGCCCGGTGGTAGAACCCAGAACGTGAGAGGGAATCCCGATTCCGGAAAACACCGGATTCGCGGGCAGATTCCTTGTCTGCGAAAACCATTTCCCGTATGAAACTCAAGTCGCTGGAAAGCCGCGTCATCATCGAACCCTTCCGGATCCGCTCGGTTGAACCGATCCGCTTCACCACCATGGACGAGCGCGAAAAGCTGCTCCGGGACGCATCCTGGAACCCTTTTCTTCTTAAAGCAACGGACGTACTGATCGACCTGCTGACCGACAGCGGCACCGGCGCCATGTCGTCGCGGCAGTGGGCGGCCATGATCGAAAGCGACGAATCGTACGCCGGCTCCTCTTCTTTTTACCGGTTCGAAACCGCCGTTCGCGACATCACCGGATTCAAACACGTAATCCCCACGCACCAGGGCCGGGCGGCCGAAAATGTGCTGTTCAGCCTGCTCGTCCAGAATGGCGACGTCATCCCCAACAACACCCACTTCGACACCACCCGCGCCCACGTGGAGCACAAAGGCGGCGAGGCGCGCGACCTGCTCATTCCCGAAGGGCTTGAGCCGCTCACCATCCACCCGTTCAAGGGCAACATGGATACGGCACGGCTCGAGCAAACCATCCGGGAAACGCTTGGCGAAACATCCGGCGAAACAAGAAACGAAAGTAGGGACAATGCATCCGGCGAAACAAGAGGCAAATCACAGGTTGAAAAGGCCCGGAAAAAGATCCCCGTCATCATGCTCACCGTGACCAACAATTCCGGCGGCGGACAGCCCGTGAGCATGGCCAACGTCCGCGAAGTGTCGCGCATCGCCCGCAAGCACGGCATCCCGTTCTTCATCGACGCCTGCCGCTTCGCCGAGAACAGCTGGTTCGTCAAGATCCGCGAGGAGGGCTACCAGGACAAGACCCCGATCGAAATCGCCCGCGAGCTGTTCAGCTACGCCGACGGCTGCACCATGAGCGCAAAAAAAGACGGCATGTCCAATATCGGCGGATACCTGGCGCTCAACGACGACGACCTGGCCCGCGAATGCCGCAGCCTGAGCATCCTCACCGAGGGCTTCCCCACCTACGGCGGCATGGCGGGGTACGACATGGAAGCCGTGGCGGCCGGACTCTACGAGGCGCTCGACGAGGGCTACCTCCGCTACCGCATCCGCTCCACCGAATACCTCGGCGAGAAACTGGTGGATGCGGGCGTCTCCATCATCCAGCCCACCGGCGGACACGCCGTCTACATCGACGCCAAAAAGATGCTCCCGCACATCCCGCCGCTGCAGTACCCGGCCTGGAGCCTCACCAACGCGCTCTACCTGACCGGCGGCGTGCGCGCCGTGGAGATCGGCAGCGTCATGTTCGGCCTGCAGCCCGACGGCACCGAGAAGCCCGCGCCCATGGAGCTGGTGCGCCTGGCCATCCCGCGGCGCGTCTACACCCAGAGCCATATCGACTACCTGGCCGACGTGGTCATCCACACGTATGAGCAGCGGGAGAAACTGGGTGGATACCGGATCGCTTCCGCACCGAAGGTCCTGCGCCATTTCTCGGCCCGGCTGGCGCCACTGGAGTGAGTCCCTTGACTGCGAACACGGACTGAACCGCCAAATTGCGCCGCTGGACTGATCCGCTGGACTGACCAGGCCCGGCGCCGCTGGACTTACCGTCCGGGACTACCATTCGGCCCGGCTGACACCGCTGGACTGAACAGGACCGTCGGACACGGCTGGACTGACACGCTGGGACTATCCATCTGACCTTGCTGGCGCGGCTGGACTGATTTACGTGACTGCGCATCCGGGGCTGCGGCCCTGAACTTTTCAGACGGGCTCACCGTCAATCCATGATCATTGCCGGCGCTGTGTGATCTGACGGGCTTCCTCGTATCGGCCGGCACGGTGGAGCGCATCCACCAGAAACTCTGCGAGCAGTTCGTTTTGCGGATCCGCCCGGTGGCGGGCCATCCAGCGGTCGCACAGCCCGTCCAGCGTCCCGTTCCTGCGGTGCAGCCGGATCAGCTGGCGGTATGCCTCCTCCATTTCGCTGTCGGCGGCCAGTGCGCGCTCCCATGCCTGCAGCGCCCCGGTGATATCCTCTCCACGCTCGTATATCTGCGCAATGTGCCGGTGGATTTCCGGGTCGCGCGGTGCGCTTCGGGCCGCACGGGTGAGCATCGACGTGGCCCGGTCCGTATCGCCGGCTTCCAGCAAGGCCTGGGCGGTCTGCTGCATCACCCACACGCTGCCGTCAAACCTGTCCAGCAGAGAACGATAGTGGCGGATGCGATCATCGGGTCCCGCAAGCGCCTCCAACCGGGCAGCCATCATCTCCAGGTACCGCTCCCGGCGTTGCAATTCGTCTTTGTCGGAAATGACCGGATAATGCAATGTCATCTGTCCGGAGAGCTGCATTTGTGCCGTTTCCCCAAATCTTTGGGTTGTTCTCTTTGTGTAATCCAGTTCCCTTTCGAGCGCACTGATGAGCCATTCCGTGCTTTTTTCGGGATCGTCCTGCGTCTCCGAGAGCACATAGGGCGCCAATCCGGTGAGCATCAGCGACTGTTGTTCCATCTCTTCCGCCGCCTCCCTTGATCCAACCCGGTCACCCGCCGCCCAGAGCGCTTCCAGCTCGCGCTCACGGACAGCCGCTGAAAGTCCGTGATGTTCCCTTCCGGACCGGGCCACCTGAACCGCCTTTTCCGGCTCTCCCAGATGCAGCCACAGCAGAGTCAGTTCTTCATAGGCCTCCGCGCCGGTCCAACGGGGTCCGTAATCGGCAATCATCGCCTCGTATCTTTCCGCCGCACGCTCAAAATCCTCCGCTGTCAGCAGCAAGCGCGCCTGCAGCAGGCGGTAGACCGCATCCCCGGATAGCTCATAAAGCAGCTCATATTCCTCATGGGCCCTTTCGAACTCCTCGATCAGCCCCAGCACTTCCGCCAGTTCCCGCCGGATGCGCCATTCGTCCGGGAACGCCTCTGCCTTGCGCTCCAGCACCTGTGCCAGATGGCGGTACTGGAACTGCTGCCGGTTCATGCGGATCAGCACATCGTAGACCCTGCGCTGTTGCGGATTCCGTTCCAGATAGTCGTCGTAGTGATCGGCCGCATCCTGCATCCTCCCGGCTCGCAGCAGCGCCTGGCCGTAGGCGATGGCGGCCTCGGGGTCGTCGGGGTCTTCCCGGTACAGCTCCCGGATCATATCCAGCCCGTCTTCGCCCCTCCCGGATAGCGAGAGCGCCTGGTTTTTGAGCAGCCGGATGTTGCGGTCATGGGGGAACCTCTGCAGCGCTTCGTCCGCCGCCTCCGCGGCCCGATCGTACGCGCCGTCCATGATCAGCGTGTAGACCAGGTTGTTGTGCACATAGAGTGTATCCGGGATGAGGGAACGGGCCGTTTCAAGTGCTGCGGCCGATTCTTGAAGCATGCCTCCGGAGTGGAAGCTGGTGCCCGCTATGGCGTAGAGGTGTCCGGCATGGGCCCGGATGTGATGCGGTTCCAGTCCGCGCGCCCGCAGCTCGAGGTCGTCGCCCCGTTCGCGGTATAGCCGCTCCATCATCTCCGCCGCCTGCATCGGATCCAGAAAGGCGAGCGACTCAAGGCGTGCATATTCCAGGGCGGCATGGTCCGGATAGCGCGCGAGCCCTTCCTCGGCCGTCCGCAGGCCCTGCTCGTAACTGCCTGACATACCGTAGGCCCGCGCCAGCAGGAACCAGGCCTGGTCCGCATCGTGGCCGGCATCGACCGCCTTTTCCAGGGAGGATATCGCCATCTGAAGATTCCCCTGCCGCAGGTATTCTGTACCGCGTTCCAGATGGATGCGTTCCCCGGTTCTTGTGGATGCGTTTTGTGCGGCTGCCGGCTGCGTCCAGAAGTAACAGGGCAGCATGATGAAAAGCGCCAGGAGCGTCGCTGAGATCGCTACTTTCAGCACTGGAAATGCGCCTGTCACGCTCCGCTGGTAAAAATTCCGGTGGCCAAAATTCTGCTGGTCAAAATTCTGCTGGTCAAGATCCCGCTGGCTGAAAGCCATTACGGATTCTTTAGCATGCGGGAGGTTGTCTGATTCGGTTGTCCTGTCATGGACTGTCATTGGTACCGCTCATCGTGTTGCCTGGATTGCCCGGGTTCTTCTGCTTTTGTTTTCCGAACTGTCAACGGCATAGACCCGGTACCAATTGCCTGCTTCCCCGTTGGAATCCGTCCAGCGGCTCTCCCCGGCTCCCACTTCCGCCACCCGCTCGAATCCGCCGGTGGCAATGCTGCTGCGGTAGATGACATAACCGGCCAGATGCTGCGCCCGCACCGGCTCCCATTGCACCGCAACCCGGCCGTCGATCAGCCGCGCCTGGATGTTGCGCACCGGCTGCGGCGGTGTGGTGCTGCGATAGAAAACGGCCTCGGTCAGCGCCGGCCGGCTCCGGTTTCCGGCGGAATCCACCGCTGTCACCACGTACTGGTAGGTGTTGCCCGGCACAACCTTTTCATCGCGGACAAACCGGTTTCCACGGCCGGTTGCGGCCACCTTGTTCGCATCCACAATAAGCCGGGCCAGCTCCTGGTCGCCCGGAAGATCATTCCAGCCGTCTTGCCCGGTCTCATTGCCGGCATCGCCGCGCCTGTCACCGGGGGAACCATCCCGCAAACCGCCACTATCAGGTCCGCCACCGGCCGAATCACCCTGTCCTTCAGCCCCGGCACGCACCGGACCGAGAATGCGATGCACCTCGTAGCCGGTCACCGTGGCGCTCGGGGAGGCCTGCCAGCTGATGTTGATGCGTCCGCCTTCAGCCGGCATCACATCTGTGAAAGGCGGGGTCTCGGGCGGCGTCACCAGCGGGATGTGGACCTCAGCGAATACCGTATCGCTCTGCATGGCGCTCGGACCCACCGCGGATACGCCGAATTCGAATGTGCGTCCCTCCGGAAAGCCTGCGGCCGACAACCCTGGATCGCGCAGCTCGGTTGAGAGAATGCGCTCGTCGTTGACCCGGCCATAAGAGTTGCTTCTTTCTGGATGGATTTCGCGCCGGATCACATTGTAGGTCACGATATCGGTGGTGGGACTGGCACCCCAGCGAAGCTGTACCGTGCCGTCATCCTGAAGTGCCGCCTGCAGCGCGCGCGGCGGTTCTGGTGGTGCAAAGGCTTCTATCAGGATGGATGAGATATTGCTTGGTTCGCTTTCATTGCCCTGGCGGTCGTACACCCGGATCTTGTAGCTGTAGTGGGAGCTTCCGGCGATGGTCGAATCCACGAATACGTTCTGGAACACATCCAGCATTTCATCGGTCAAACGGGTGAAATCCTCCTCATTGCGTTCCATGCGGAAGACATGGTAGCCGGCCGCGTCCAGGTCGGTACTCACATCCCAGCTTACCTCAACGCGGGTCTCGTCGAGCCGGTGCAGGTCGATATTGACCACCGGGGCGGGCGGGATGTTGTCCTCCGGGACGATGGTAACAATGTTGGAGGGATCGCTTTCCTGTCCCGTAGCATCCACGGCAACCACATATATCGTATAAGACTGGTTCAGCTCCTGAACTTCTGTGCGGAAGGTGTATCTGGACTGGTCCCCGATACGAAGGGCCGTGCGTTGCATCAGCGGGATGTTTCGTCCGTCACGGCGCTCGTAAAAGCGGAACTCCGACACGCCGTCCCGGGATATCGGCGCCGCCGCGTACTCCCACTCGAGGATCAGCTCGGCGCCTTCATTGGATACCGAAAAACGTCGCGGAGCCTCAGGTATGCCCGGCCGGAGGTCAAAACTGCCGGTTATTTCGTTGCCGGTCGGTTCACCGCGGGTACTTACAATGACAAACCGGTACTCGGCCCGCTGTCCGACCGGCGCTTCGCGATCTATGTACAGGTTACCCAGGGCTGTGGCCACCTCCGGAAACAGCATGGAGCCAATGAAATTCAGATTCTGGCGCATTTTCATCGAAAGGAACACCTGCTGGGTGGTTTCGTGTCCGGTGATTTCCTGCAATTCGGCAAACAGATCCTCTCCGATCATCCGGACGAACCCGGTTCCGCCGGAAACCGGATAGACCGGCTCTTCGGTGACGCGCTCCCATTCGCCGCCGACCACTCTGCGGTCCACATGAAACCCGTTCACCAGCCCGATGAAGACCGTATGGTAGACGTATACGTCGCCGTCTTCACGTGTTATGGCGAACATCTCCTGCTCGTCCGACATGGGGATGAACTGGGCCTCTGCCGGCGTGGAGACCACGGCGCTGACCACCAGCACGATCCACATCACGGCTGCGGGAATGACTTTGCCTCGCAAAGCAGGAGGTGCCGCGGCGCACGTCGGACGGACGGGATCACCTGCACGGCACCGGACGCGATCCGGGTTGGCGAATGGTTTTGACCTGCTGAAATCTTGCTGATTGTTCATGGTTGCATTTCGCATGTTAGAAAGAAGTACCGACTATCTGCATCGTAAACTGCAAGGGCCTGACGGTCTGGAGATGGACACCATTGGTCACCCTGGCCCAAACAGTAATGTTATCAAGATTATTGGCATCGATGTTCAGAGGCAGCGAATCCGACCTGAAGATGGTGAACGGCCCCTGCTTCGCCACATCATACTCCTCCAAGACCGACCAGCCGCTGTCGAAGTCGCCCTGGGTCATCTTAACCTCCACCCTGATCACCCCGGAAACCGGATCGTGGATATCCTTGATCTCATAGTTGGCTATCATCTGGGATATCAGATGATTGAAACTGAAGGACTGGCTGACCGAATGGCCAAGCGGCGCTTCGTTGTCAATGGCCACCGGACCGGTGGAACGGACTATGGATCTGTGTCCCTGTTCATTGACCGCCCGGTAGTTGATATAGAGCTGCTGCCCTTCCGGCAAGTCGGCGGCCGGGATGGTGATGTATGGCATGGCATGGGCGAGCAGGAAGGCGCCTCCGCTGACAGTGACCGTATGTCCCGCCACTGTTTGCGTTGCAGGATTCAGGTAGTTGTCCAGGTAAGCGTTGGTATGCACCATGTTGACTTCGTTGCCCGAAGGCCAGCCGATGACGTTGGTCGCGCCGGGCCACGTTCCCACGGAATACTGGATCCCCTTCAGTCCCGACTCCGGATCGTAGGCGGGGCCGGTCAGGTAGAGCCGCAACTCGTCGGTGCCGGACTGGCCCTGCATGATGGGTGCGTAGGGCCGGCGCGGGTCATAGGGGACCTGCTCCAGGGTCAGGATGTCACTGGTGTTTCCGGCAAAGTCGGCCGCCCTTACATGGACGTGGACAGGATCCCTGAAGTTGTCGAAAACGTCCTCGTAATCGGTCCCCGGACCGCCTTCTATAATCACATGGTTCTCCCTGGTGATGGAAGCACCTGCAAATTGCGCTTCGGAAACCGCAGGTGTTGACGTGACTACATACTCGTAGTGCGACAGGCCCGACTCGGCATCGCTGGATGCGGTCCAGGTCACCGCTATTTTCGGGTTCACACGCTGTTCGGTGTTCACGCCGTGCGGATTGAAACTTTCGTGGAAACCCGACGGTGCATGG
>RECX01000304.1 GCA_007693825.1 Balneolaceae bacterium | reverse complement strand
GGAAACACGGCGAACAGACAAACGGATTGCCGCATGGCACAATCCGGCCCGCCGGTCACACACCCGCCGGACACACACCCGCCGGTCACACACCCGCCGGACACACACCCGCCGGAACAGCACACGCCAGCCCCGCCGGAACAGCACACGCCATCCCCGCGGAAAAAACAAAAGTAGCCCTCATCGTCGACTGGTTCACCGACTATCACGAGCCGTCGGTTGCAAAAGCGGCCCTGAACGTGCTCCGCGCCCTCGGTTGCGAGGTAAAGGTCATCGGTCCGCTCGAAAGCGGCCGCACTCAAATTTCACGCGGGATCCTGGATACGGCCAGGAAAATCGCCATTCGGAACATCCGGGATCTGAAACCCCTTGTGGATGCGGACTATCGCCTGGTCGGACTGGAGCCCAGCGAGATCCTCACGTTCCGCGACGAGTACCCGGACCTGTGCGATGACGAACAGCTTGATGATGCCCGCAAGGTTGCCGCGGCATCGTTCCTTTTTGAGGAATTTCTGGCCAATGAAACCGATCCGGACCTGTTCGGGGATGTGTTCAGCGGGGCGGGCAAAAAGGTGTATGTCCACGGACACTGCTACACCAAGGCGCTGGTCGGCACTTCCCCGGTCCTGGAGTCCCTGCGGCGTGTACGATATGAACCCGTTGAGCTCCGGACCGGATGCTGCGGCATGGCCGGCAGCTTCGGGTACGAGGAGAAAAACTACGAAGTTTCCATGAAGATCGGCGAGCTGGCTCTCTTCCCGCAAATCCGCGAGCTCAAAGAGGATGACATCATCTGCTCACATGGTTTCTCATGCCGTCACCAGATCTCCGACGGCACCGGCCGGGCAGGACGGCACACGGCCGAGATCATCTGGGACAGCCGCAAGTACTGAGCACCGGCCATTATCCACCAGTCCGCTTCTTCGTACATAAAGCGATGCCACATCCACGATGTGGCATCTACGGCTGCATATCGCATCCGCAAGCTGGTTTTGTCAGTATTTCAATAACAAATCAATAGCAACAAAACCGGTGAAACTATTTCTCAGTCCTCTTCCTGGGGTTGCTTCACAAGCGCTACAGCGCCCTTGATGTCAAAGGTCTGCACATCCACCATCTTGGCATAATCCATGACCGGGACCACATTGCCTTCCTTGTCCACAATCCGGTACTCCATGCACATGGATCTTCCCTCGGAAACCTTCTTCAGGTGGCTGGTGGCTTTTTCCTGGTCGTCGGGATGGACCAGTCGCTTCCATCCTTCATGGCCCTCGCACTCCTCTACGGAATACCCGGTCATATTTTTCACATCGGCAGAAATCCAACGGAATTCGGGCTGGTCCTGATCGTTGAAACTGAGCCCGTATTTGAAATCGCTCTTGGTATTGAAGATCCGGTTGAAATCCTGGTTGCGCTGATACAACGTCTTGAGGACTTTCTTGCGCAGCGAAATATTGCTCACCTCGGTGCGCATCACCTTTTCGGTTTTAAGTACCAGCGGCTGGATGGACGCTTCCACCTGAACCGGCAGTCCACTTTTGTGCTGGAAGATAAAGCGGTAATCCGCATGGGTTTTAAAGTCCACCTTCCAAAGTTCGCTAAAACGGTCCTTCAGAATATTGCCGTGTTTCTCCGGCATGATATCCCAGAATTTCATCTTCTGGAGCTCTTCTTTCTCATAGCCGATCAGCTCCTGCATCGATTTGTTGGCAAACCGGATGGATCCGTCTTCAGCTACGTCCACTATGGTTCTTTTGGATGTCTCGTAGAAGTCATCCATCTCGACCTTGCTGTCAACCAGTGACTGTTCGACACGCTTGCGCTCGGTAATATCGTGCTGGTAGGAAACCCAGTGCGTGATCTTGCCGTTCTCATCCACAAGCGGATGGATATCCCACTGATTGATGAACTCGGAGCCATCCTTGCGGTAGTTGACGGTCTGGCCGAAGAACGCCTTGCCTTCGATGAGGGATTCTCTGAGGCGATTGAGTGTCGCCCTGTCCGTTTTGGGTCCCTGAAGGATCCTCGGAGTCTCCCCTATCACTTCCTCTTTTTTGTATCCGGTCATTCGCTCAAAACCCTCATTCACATAGACGATTTTGGGACCGGGCTTGTCCATATCAAGTTCTGTGATGAGAATGGATTCATAATCGTTGCGTATGGCTGCTTCAAGCAGTTTCAACTCTTTTCTTGCAGAATCCCGCTCATCAATAATGTTTTCGAAGAGATCTTTCAGCTCCTCCGCCGCTGCCTCATTTTTTGCATGGGAACGGATAATACGCATTACTTCCAGAATGTCCATAACTACTTTTATCTTAATAATATGCGTAACAGTAAGTTACATGTATCTCCGCCATTTTACTAAGCTGATATACGGGCGGGATTTAAGGGATTGATATATTCTATCTCTAACTTAAGCGTGCAACAGGGTCAAATCGTTCCCGCCAATCGCTTTTTTTTCAAGATACTCTTACAGTGGTATTCCGCTCTCCGGACTACCGTCGGTGATTTCCCTGATGACACGGTCGCGAAACGTCAGTCCGGCACGAAGCGGCGTCGTTTTTCCTTCGCGTGCGTCCTGCTCCAGATGATCCAGCAAACCGGACAGTTCCCGGTTGTCATGGAGGAGTTGCAGGAGGGAATCCTCGGCCACCGAACGTATCCAGTCGCGCAGCTGGGATTGGCGTCTCTGGTCAAACCGGGAGTCCTTTTTCCGAATGGCCAGCATCTCGCTGATATCCTGCCAGCAGGCGCCGACCGAGCTTCTGTCATGGGCGCTGCATGCCCGGACAATCACGCCGGATTGCTCATTCCCGGTGATGCTGAGTGCATTTCGGTACTGTTCCACGGCCTGTAACGCGGACTCTTCCCTGGGTCCGTCCGCCTTGTTGACAAGGATGAGGTCCGACAGCTCCAGGATGCCGCGTTTGATTCCCTGCAGGACGTCCCCTGCGTCGGGCAGCATCAGTACGGCAAACAGATCGACCATACTGCTGACCCTCCATTCGGCCTGGCCCACACCCACCGTCTCTACCAGCACGATGTCGTAGCCGGCCGCTTCGCAGAAGAGCATCGCTTCCCGGGTCTTGCGGGCCACGCCCCCGGGTGTGCGTCCGGCAGGAGATGGGCGCACAAACGCTGCATCCATCCGCGACAGCATCGACATCCGGGTTTTATCGCCCATGATGCTTCCGCCCGATACCGGGCTGCTGGGATCCACGGCCAGCACCGCCACTTTGTGCCCGGCATCCACCAGTATCCTGCCAAGTATTTCAATGAACGTGCTTTTGCCGGCTCCCGGCATGCCGCTGATCCCGATGCGGTCAGCACCGCCTGTGCCGGGCATCAGCCGCTCCAGCAGTTCCTGGGCCTGCTCCACGTCTTCTGCACGGCTGCTTTCCACCAGCGTGATGGCGCGGGCCAGATCGCGCCGGCTACCCGAACGGATAGCGTCCGCCCGGGCATCAAGGATATCGGTATGAAAGGAATCTGCGCGTGTCATTTTTTATGCGGTCAATTGCCGGATGCTGGAGTTACTTGCCGGGAGGTTTTTTGTCCCGGGATGCAAGGAAATGCAGCACCTTTCGGGCGGCTTCAGGGATTCGGGTGCCGGGCCCGAACACTTCCAGCAGCCCGTTTTCCTTGAGCCATCTGGCATCCTTTTCCGGGATCACGCCGCCTGCAACCACGGCAATGTCCGCGGCGCCGGCCAGTTCCAGCTCTTTCATCAGCTGCGGGATCAGCGTTTTGTGTGCGCCTGCCAGTGTGGACACTCCCACCATGTGCACATCGTTCTCAACGGCCTGTCGTGCCGCTTCTTCCGGAGTCAGGAACAGCGGCCCCAGGTCCACATCAAACCCGATGTCTGCAAACGCCGCTGCCACGATACGTGCTCCGCGATCGTGACCGTCCTGCCCAAGTTTTACCACCAGGATTCGTGGCCGGCGGCCTTCCTTGCGGGCAAAATCTTCCACTTCCTGCACGATTTCCATAAATGCTGATTTGTTCCTGTAGCTATTGCGATATACGCCGGTCACCGGCATCGGATCGGTATGGTAGCGGCCCCACACATTTTCCAGCGCCGCTGTCATCTCGCCGACCGTGGCCCTGGCACGGGCCGCATCCACCATGAGCTGCAGCAGGTTACTGTCTGAATCGCCCGGCTTTTCGCCTGATTCTGATCCCGATCCTGATTCTGATGCCGGTGCCGATCCCGGCGTCTGATCCGTTTTCTTCTGCAACTCCAGAGCGATATTCTCTGCCGCCTGTTTCAGCCGGTGCAGTGACCGTTCCACCTTGCCGGCGTCGCGTCCCGACCGCACCTTTTCCAGCTCTCTCATCTGATGTTCACGCACTTTCCGGTTATCCACGTCAAAGACTTCCACCTCACCGGCTTCCTCCCGGATATAGGCATTCACCCCTACGACCGTCTCCCCGCCACTGTCGATGACAGCCTGCCGGGCGGCTGCCGATTCCTGGATCTTTCGCTGGGGCATGCCCTTTTCAATGGCCCGCATCATGCCCCCCATATCATCCACCTCGCGGATGAGCCGCAGGGCTTCATCCATCATATCTGATGTCAGTGATTCAATCGCATAGGATCCCGCCAGAGGATCGACGGTGCGGCACAGGCCGGTTTCTTCCCGGAGGATGAGCTGGGTATTGCGCGCAATACGGGCCGCCGTATCGGTCGGCAGCGAAAGCGCCTCGTCATAGGAATTGGTGTGCAGGGACTGCGTGCCGCCCAGTACGCCTGCAAGTGCCTCGATGGTCGTGCGAACCACGTTGTTCAAAGGATCCTGAGCTGTCAGACTCCAACCTGATGTCTGGCAATGCATTCGGAGCACCAGTGACTTTTCGTTATTTGGCTGGAAGCGTTCCCTGACCAGTGTTGCCCACAGCTCGCGCGCAGCTCTGAGTTTGGCAATTTCCGTCAGGAAGTCCATACCCACGGCGAAGAAAAAGGAAAACCGAGGAGCCACGTCATCCACACGGAGTCCGGTTTTCCGGGCCGCATCCAGATAGGCCAGTCCGTTGGCTATGGTGTAAGCCAGCTCCTGTACGGGAGTGGCACCGGCTTCCTGCATGTGGTAGCCCGACACTGAAATGGAGTGAAAACGGGGCATGTTTTTGTGGGTCCATGCCATGATGTCGGACACGATCCGCATGGATGGCTCAGGTGGATAGATATAGGTGTTCCGCACCATGAATTCCTTGAGGATGTCGTTTTGGATGGTCCCGGAAAGGCTCTCCGGGGGTACGCCCTGCTCCTCTGCGGCAACGATGAAACAGGCCAGCACCGGCAGCACGGCGCCGTTCATGGTCATTGAAACGGAAACCTTGTCCAGCGGAATCCCCTGAAACAGGCGCTTCATGTCCTCCACACTGTCAATGGCTACGCCGGCCATGCCGACATCCCCTGCCACGGCCGGATTGTCGGAATCAAAACCGCGATGCGTTGCCAGGTCGAAAGCGACACTTAGGCCTTTTTGTCCGGAGGCAAGCGCTTTGTGGTAAAACGCATTGGTCTCCTCTGCCGTTGAGAAACCGGCATACTGGCGGATGGTCCATGGCCGCTGCGCGTACATGGTTTCATAGGGCCCGCGCCGGTATGGAAACGAACCGGGCATGGACTCGGAATAATTGCGGGATTCAAGGTCCTGTGAGGTGTATCGTTCCTGCGGCTTCTTCATGGGCAATGTTCCGGTTTCGGAGGTCAGTTGCCTTCCAGCTCCGACTGCCGGAAACTGGAGAGATCCGGGTCCGTGAGTTCTGTATCACCCAGATGCTTTTGCATTTCATAGCGCAGCTTTTGTATGGTAAGGCCACTGGTGAGCGCTCCGTTGTGTGCAATGGAGATACGCCCTGTCTCTTCGGATACTACCACAACCAGCACATCATTTACTTCGCTGATGCCAAGTGCCGCTCTGTGCCGGGTACCGAACACGGAAGAAATATTTGGATTCTGGCTGATCGGCAGGTAGGCGCTGGCAGCCACGATCTTGTTGTCGCGGATAAGAACCGCGCCGTCGTGCAGCGGGGTTTCCCTGTTGAAAATGGTCAGCAGGAGTTCACTGCTCACATGGGCGTCAAGCTCCACCCCTTTGTCCACCAGATCATTGAGCGGTGAGCCTTTCGAGAAGACGACCAGCGCGCCGGTTTTTGTCCGGGACAGGCTTTTGACGGCATCGATCACCTCCTCGATAACGGAGAAGGAGCCGCCGCGGTCAAAGAATTTGTAGAGGGTGGTATTCTGCCCGATGTTGTAAAGAAGTTTGCGGATTTCCGGCTGGAAGATGATGATCACGGCCAGGATACCGACATCCAGCAGCCGTCGGAGCACCCAGTTGATGGTCGTCAGCCCGAAGAGGCTGACAACGGCGTTTACAATGAAGACGATCAGCAGGCCGATGACCACCGGAACGGCGAATGATCCGCGTATCCACCGGTAAAGCAATACAATGAGACACGCAATGATCAGCGTCTCAATCAGGTCCTTAAGACCAAATTCCAGAAATCCAAGTGGTACGATTTCCAAGGTGTATCGACCGGTTGTCGGTTAAGGGGTAAGGGATACGGGCCGGGCCCGGTGCAACGGAACCGGAGCCGGGCAACGAAACCGGAGTCGATGCGGACGTCCGTTTCAGTACAAGGGCTGCGGTCTGCACCAAGATACGCCCTTCCCGCTAAAAAAAGGAAGAAACAGCTTTAAAAACTTCCAGGGTATCCTTTGCTTCGCGGACATCGTGCACCCGGAGAATGGCAGCACCTTGCATCAATGCATGATAATGAAGCGCAAGCGTTCCGGCAAGTCGTTTGTTTACGGGCCGGTCACCGCTTTTATCGGCCAGCAATTTGCCGATCATGGATTTACGGGATGCCCCGACCAGTACCGGGTAACCAGGGGAACAGAAATCTCCAAGCCGGGCGATGATCTCCAGATTGTGCTGCAACGTCTTGCCAAAACCGATACCGGGATCGATGACAATTTGTTTGACCCCGGATTTTTCCGCTGTCTGTGCCTGGGCTTTCAGGAAGGTGACAATTTCTGATACGGCATCGCTGTAATCAGGGTCGTGCTGCATGGTTTTGGGAGTACCCTTGCTGTGCATGATCACAAGTATGGCCTGATAGCTGGCGCAAAGCTCCGCCAGTCGCGGCTCTTTCTGCAGCCCGCTTACATCGTTGACCATATGCACGCCGCACGCAAGGGCCTGCCGGGCGACTTCATGCTTGGTAGTGTCGATGGAGAACATGGTCCCGGGGAAAGCCGGAACAGCCTTTTCCAGCAGGGGTATGACCCGCTGCAACTCTTCCTTCTCCGTGACGGGATCGGATCCGGGCCTGGTGGACTCGCCGCCCACATCGACCAGGTCCGCGCCCTCTTCAACCATTTCCGAGATTCGCTCCAGCGCCGACGACACATCCCGCACCTGGCCACCGTCGGAAAATGAGTCCGGTGTCACATTGAGCACGCCCATGATGGCCGGAGTAGATACAGAAAGCGCCTTGCCCGTGAGGACAAAGCGCTTTTGACGGTTCTGATCCGACACGAAACTGGATTTTGTCACGTGGTTTCCTGTCTGTATACCGCTTCGCCGATGATTATGATTCCTTGATCATATCAGGTGTTTTCTCTTTTTCTGCCCATTCATCGGCATCAGGCAGCGGATCTTTCGTTTCGTTGATGACCGCATCGTCCCAGAGTTCGGCGAGGCGCTCGTTCAATTCGGTGTAATTTTCCCATTTTTCAGGCACTTCGTCATCCGGGAAGATGGCCTCGACCGGGCACTCGGCTACGCAAGCGTCGCAATCGATGCAGTCATCGGGATGGATTACAAGAAAATTGGGACCTTCACGGAAAGCGTCTACCGGACAAACGGCAACACAGTCCGTGTATTTGCAATTGATACAGGGTTCGGCTACTACGTAAGTCATGCTTTTGTTCCTTGCTTGGTTACTAATTTCGTGTGATGTGCAACTTCAAAAAAAATTTCAGATTACATTGATTACCTCCTGAATTACA
>RECX01000130.1 GCA_007693825.1 Balneolaceae bacterium | reverse complement strand
CGTCGGTGGCCGAAGCGTCGGCGCCGTGCGGATAGATTTCGATGAGCAGCGGCGTGTCGCCCGGCACGTCCACGAACGGAGTGGCGGCGCGGAAGGCCAGACTGTCGACAAGCAGGCCGCCGTTGGCGTAGATATCAACCACTTCAGCAGCAGGATCGGCCGAGTTGTGGATGATCTGCGCACGGGTAAATTCCGGATCGGGATCGGGATCCGGATCAGGATCGGAAGGTGTGTCCAGCGGCTGTGCATCCGGATCCGTCGTGATAAAATCAACGAACACCATGGGCGGCTCGCCGGTATATTCGGTATCGATATCCACCCTGACGCCAATGCGGGAGAGGGTTTCCTTGGTGACATCGCGGTCGATCAGGTGCGTCAGTGTTACCCATTCGCCAGGGGTGACATCATCACTGGGAACATTATAAATCGTTGGCACGTAGTGAAAACCGGTACCGCCTTGCTCCGCTCTGTTCCACATATCATACACAATGACCTGTGAAATCTTATCTGCGGACTCCTCGGGCACAAATACCCGGACATGCAATGTCTGCTGAGGCTTTATCCCTATATTGTGGACATTGTCGAACGACATCCGGAAATTATCCTCCTGAGCTCCGCCAAGAGCTGCCGGATCGTATGAAACGGCGATGGAGTTCCGGCCGCTGAAGGAAAGCGTATCAACCACATCAAAGAAAGCGCGTTCGGGGTACCAGAAACCGGGTTCCCTGGTGGGTGATATCTCCTCTGATGGATTTTCAAAATGCCAGGTGGCAAGCGTATCGGACTCCGGAGGGTCATCTGCAAATGCAGCACCCGGCGACAACGCGACGGCCATAAAGAACCCTGCCGTCAATAGCAGTGTTGTTTGTATTCTGTTTTGCATCATATTGGGTATCCTATTGTGTTATGTGATGGACAATGCCCGAAAAAGCAAATCATATGCTGACTGGACTGTAAGCAGAAGAACCTGCAAGACCGTTCATCCTGATCTGTCATATCACCGGCATTGTTTGTATGTCATTTGTTTGCTTGTCAGTTTGTTTGCTTGCCTCTTTGTTTGTTTTTTATCTGTTTTTTTTAATCCAAATGAAGTCCCAGCCAGATCACCGGGTGCCTGACCGGCAGATTGCGGATTACTTCCGGATGTTCCGGTTCCGCTTCCTGGGCCAGGTACAAATCAATAATTTCGGAATCGCCGAAAGCCAGCCCCGCAAACAGGAGACTGGATTGGCGCACCGGCCATTCCTCCCAGATATCTATATCCCGGCCGTATGTCCATGAAGATTTATCGACGATATATGGCACAATGAAATCCATCCCCAGTTTCAGGGATTTCCCGTCGTGTGTAATAAACTCCCACAGATTGTTTTCGGGTGTCGACAAAATATGAGCCGCATTGGCGAAGGCATCCATATTGAACAGCGAATATCCATACGGCTTCGTGCGGTCAATTTCATAGGGAAAACTGCCGTCAAGAGCCATTTGATCGGGCAGAAGGATGTATTTGAAGCGGTTGATGCAGAGATCCAGGATATCCTCGCGTCCGGCCAGCTTTGCCATGATGGCCGCAGTAACCATCCATGTAGTAGCGTGATTGTTGTAATGATTCATCTCCGTTATTCCGTACTCGTGCGTGGTCATCCAGGTGGCAAATCTGCCGAACCAGTTTTTGATCCTTTGCGCATCTTCCGGCGGGAAGGCGTTCCCCTCTGTAAAGACGACCGCCGATTGTGCTGTTTCAACAAGGTGGTAGGCATCTATGAGTCCGATGCTCCTCCCGGTCACGCGGCCATGGATAGCCTGTGCGTACAGCATGTTCGGATTCATCAAGGTATTCGGATCGGTAAACCATGCTCTGTAATGTTCCAGAGCATGGTCTGCATAGCGTTGATCACCGGTCATGATCCATGCTGATGCAAGTGTCGCCGTAATATCGCTCAGGCGTATCATGGCATGCCTGTCGTGAACGAACATACCCGGATTGCTTTCACCGTCCCTGCGTATGTAAGGCCCATCCGGATTCTCGGGATCCGGCCACCAGTAATCCCCCTCGGAGTAGAAATCATTCCGGCCGCCGGCACTTCGCTCCGATACGGAAGCTGTTACCGTCACCGGCGCTTCCATCAGAAACCGGTCCGCACGCATGACCGTTTCTTCCCTGACATCCTGAATGATACGTTCATGAATCGGGTTTTCCATGCCGAGCGCCACATCTGCGATCATGAAAAAAATGAAAATCAGCAAAAGATATCTGGAGCCATTGGTCATATTATTGATTTTGTAAAATGAATAATTATGTTATCTTTACCGGTTACTTAAGTTGTCCGACTATTTCTGCCTATACCCGGATGCATCACATGGATGGACTTTCAAATATGGTTATGATTACCTTTCTTCCACTTTCGATAAAAAGCGCTTCCCCAACTCTGAGAACGTAAACACACTATTCAGCATCAATACGATCGTGATTCTGATAACCCCTACAAACCATATCAATTAATCTGCGATCAGCGTCAAAAATATTTATTCCCCGGCTGTCAATTGCAGTGATACACTTCGGATGACATGGCGGCTTCGGATATGTGGATCAAAAGTCTGATGAATGTGAAACCGGGTTTCCCGCACTGTTAAACGGGATGGTGCGGCAGATGCCTGCTCAGCGACTCTCTCAGTTTTTTCAGGGCCCTTCCAATCTGGGTTTCCACTGTTTTTTGGGATATTCCCTGGATTTCGGCTATTTCACCATACGTAAACCCTTGATTCCGGTTCATGATAAAAATGATCCGGCATTTTTCGGGCAGTTCATCCACAGACCTGTCGATGGCGGCTGCCAGTTCCTTCTGAGACATGGCCTCTTCACCGGCATCGGATTCTGTAATGTCCCTCTGGTGCATTTTCTTCCATCCCCTCTCAACCCTGACGTGTTTCAAATAATCCAGGGACCTGTTTTTAACCGCCCTGAAAAGATAGGAACGGATGGAACCCTTGGGCTGCCAGTCCTTCCTCTTCTCCCAAATCACAAGAAAGGTATCCTGTACCAATTCCTTGGCCACCTCTTTGTCCCTCGTTACATAAAAGGAAATATCACATAATTCAGAGAAATAACGACGGTAGAGCCGGGCGAACGCATCTTTATCCCCATGCTTTACAGCATCGACCAGGCCGGCTTCCTCATTGTCATGATATTTTTTTTCGTTCATTATAACGACGCAACAGGTGTTCGATCCCTTCAAATCATCGGGTGATAATATCACATTTGGAATAAAAAATCAGATCCATCACTTATTAGATATACATAGTTGATGAAAAAAAACACCATTCATAATAATTTTTTTCGATTCTTGCCCGAAAGGCCGGACGGCATAACCCTGCAAGGCATTCATCCGTCCGGCTGTTTTTTAAAAAGATAATCGCACGCGGACCGGCCATTGCCGGGTAACTGCCGGATGCATCCCCTACCCTGAGCCCGATGGAAACCGGCACGGCCGCATCCACCCCACCCAACCAGAAGAGGTGGCCAACCTGCCGGCGTTTCTGGCCGGTGGCGGGGTGAAGCACATGAACGTAAATAAATCGAAATATTCAGCTGAATATTTCGGGCCGTTCCGAAAAAATACATGTTTTTGCATTTGACATCTGCAAAACGAGTTGTCAAAATTATTTCCGCATTTTTTACGTCAAATCTGTTACATTGATACAAATGGTTGCCATCTTATTGGCCGGAATATTAATGCAACTGGCAGCCATCATAGTGACCGGATTATTGATGCAACAGGCAGTCATTTGGTTAGCTGGAAATCAACGCAACTGGCAGCCATCATATTAGCTGGAAATCAAAAGGATCATGACAGCTGAAATTATTTTATGCGGCTGGCCTCCCATTTTATTTTGATGTTCAGGAAGCCATGAAGAAGCCATGAACCATTACTAAGGGGGATTACGATGCCCAATTACATAGTATTAGTCAAGCAGGTACCGGATGTCAGCAAGATCACCGACAATGCCTTCGATCCCGAGACCGGTAATCTCATCCGAAACAAACTGTCCAACACCATAAATGAGCTGGATACCAAAGCGCTCGCTTTTGCCCACGACATGCGCCGTAAATCAAAGGATCGCAGCGGGAAAATCATCGCCCTGAGCATGGGTCCGCCCATGGCGGAGGATGTTTTACGGTATACATTGGGCAGATGCGCCGACCAGGCCATCTTGCTGACCGATCGTTCTCTCGGCGGGGCGGACACGTATGCTACGGCCAACCCGCTTGCCTGCTCCATCAGAAAGATCGTAGAAGAAATTTTTGAGGGCGACGAAAACTACTATGTGATAGCCGGCATGCAGTCTGTGGACGGGGATACCGCCCAGGTCCCCGCACAGGTAGCCGAAGAGCTTCAGATCAGCTGCGCGGCCTGCCTGACCGACTGCCGTTATGAAAACGGGGAATTCATCTTCACAAAAATCATTTCCGGCGGAAGCCAGAAGGTGAGCCTCATAAATACACCTGCGGTGCTGACCGTGGCCGACTTCGAGTATCCCCTTTATGCTACTTTCGAAAGAACACGGTGGGCAAAGGATTTCAAGCTTCTTACCTGGTCGAACGACGATATCAAGGCACCCAACATCGGTTCCAAAGGCTCCAAAACCAACGTTATTCAGGTTTTTCCTCCTGAAAAGACGACCCGGAAACAGCAAAAAGTCGAAGATGTCCGGGAACTTGCCGAAATCATTTCGGAGAAACTTGCCGGCGAGGATCAGGCCGGGGCCGGGAAACAGGGCAGCGAGGAAAAAGCCTATGTGCTGCCTACCCATCGCGCCAGCTCTTTTGACCGGAGCCACGAGGGCAAGCAGAAGGAGGTGAATGATTTCACAATGCTTGCGGAAAAACTGGAAGAGAAAGGGATTGCCCATCCCGATGAAATAACCGATGAGCTGACAGAAAAGCTTGTTGAAGAGTGCAAGGACAGCTTGCCGGCCAAAGCCGTCAGGGAGCTGATCCAGGGCTTCTCGTACGTCACGCCCATGTATGAGGGCGAGGTGTGGGTCGTTGCCGAGCAAACAGAGGACGGCCTTCATGCCGGCACACTGGAACTTACCGGCGAAGCCCGCAAGCTTGCGGACTCGCTTGATGTGCATGTCGGGGTTGTTCTCGCGGGCCATCACGTGGAACCGCTGAAAGAGGAGCTTTTTGCCGCCGGGGCGGACAAAGTGTACCTGATTGAAGATCCCCTCCTGGAGGATTCGGATCCTTGCGCCAGCCGGAAAGCCATATCCTCCTGCATAGAAACGTACCGTCCCCAGATCGTGCTATTCGCTGCAACCCCGCTGGGCAGGGTGATTGCACCCATGATCTCATACCGCCTCAGCTGCGGATTGACCGCCGACTGCACCCAGCTTGAAATCAAAGACAAATCACGAAAGGGGGAAATTGCCGTGTTGATGCAGACCCGTCCCGCCCTGGGCGGCAATATCATGGCGACCATCTGCACCAAAGATTCAAGCTGTCAGATGGCGACGGTCCGGCCGGGCGTCATGAAAAAACCCCCGATGGACTATTCCGGAAAGGGCGAAGTCGTACCTTTCAAGGCCGAACTGAGCGAGGAAGATGTCAGCCTGAACATCATCCGTACCGAATATGGCGGCAGCGGGGCTGATTTCGACGCCGATGTTATTGTCAGTGGCGGCAAGGGAATGCTGAGCAGGGACAATTACGAGCGTTATGTCGGAGCCATGTGCGATGCGCTGAAGGATTGCTTTGATATCACGGTCGAGCGCGGCGCCTCCAGATCGGCGGTGGAACAGGGTTTCATTGACCGCGGACACCAGGTGGGACAGACGGGCACCTCTGTGGGACCCCGGATCTATCTGGCGTTCGGCATATCGGGAGCCATCCAGCATATGATCGGTGTGGCCAATTCCGAAACGATCATAGCGGTCAACAGCGACCCCGCGGCTCCGGTATTTGAACACTGCGACTATTACATGGTGGCCAAGGCAGAGAAAGTAATACCCCGGTTGACAGAAGAACTTACCAATATTTCAAAAAGCGTAGAGGTATGACGGATTATGACGGATAAAGACTATTCCAAAACCAATGTGCTGATCGTGGGCGCCGGTCCGGCCGGACTTGCAGCCGGCATAAAAATCAAAATCGAAAATCCGGATCTGGAGGTTTCTGTCATCGACAAAGGGGCGGAACCCGGGAACCATAACCTGTCCGGCGCCGTCCTCGAGATCAATGCGCTCAAAACGCTTCTGGACCAGGCCTCCCCCGGCTGGGAGGAAACCAAAGCAGCGAAAAAAGTTCTCGGCACGCCGATCGAAGATGATGACATGATGCTGTTCATGGGGGACAAATTTTCCCTCAATGTCATATCTGCCGTAAAACTGGCTAAAATCTTCCATCTCGGGTTCGGACAGATGATCCATAAGGGGGATTATTCGGTCTCCGTCAGTCAATTGTGCTCCTGGCTCAGCGGTATCGCCAAAGAGAAAGGTGTGGAAGTGCTGACCGGGTTTTCCGCCGAAGAAATCATCCTGGCAGAGGACCACAGCGTTGAAGCGATAAAACTGGTGGACCAGGGAAGGGACCATGAACGCAACAAACAGCCCAATTTTGTCGAAGGGGAGGAAATCAAAGCGGATTTCGTACTGCTTGCCGAAGGCGCAGAAGGATTGCTCACCGAGAAGTTCATCGAAAGAGCGGGACTGAAAAGGAAAAATCCCCAGTTGTACTCTATCGGTGTCAAGGAGCTGATCAGGGTCAGTGACGAACAGTTTGAACAATTCGGTGCCAACCGCGTGGTCCATGCCATGGGATATCCGCTGTGGTCTCCCCTGACGGGACCGGATATGTTTGGAGGCGGGATCATGTACGCCGGCGAGAAAAACCATATTGCCGTGGCGATCATTGTCGGTGTCGACTGGAAATATCATGATTTCTCCCCCCAGCAGGCGCTTGCAAATTTCAAAAAGCACACATTCGTACGAAAGTACATTGAAAACGGAACCGTTGTGGAAGCCGGCGCCAAAATGATACCGGAAGGCGGATTGGCTTCGATTCCCAGGGCAGAACATGGAGAGATCGGAAAGAACAACTGCATGATACTGGGCGACGGTGCCGGTTTTGTGAATATGCTGAAGATCAAAGGCCTGCACAATGCCATCGAATCCGGGATCCTCGCGGCGCAAGCCGTACTTGAAAACGCCCGTCAGCCGTCAAAAGCGGCCGGACGCTATACGGAACTGGTGGATAATGGCAACATCGGGAAGGAAATGCGGTCCGCGAAGAACTACCGCCAGATGATCGCAAAATTCGGATTGCTGATGGGGGCTCCTCTCAGTACACTCGGGAAAATTCTGCCGCATCTGGACGTGGAAGATGACTCCAAAGCACTCAAAAAGGCAAATTACAAATACAAACCCGAAAAGCATTTCGACAGGGACTCCTTTGTGGCCATGGCCTACGCAGAGCATCGCGAAGAGCAGCCCAACCATGTGCACATACGTGACCTCGATATCTGCAACCAGGAATGTCTGACAAACTATGAGATTCCCTGCCTGACATTCTGTCCGGCCGGCGTTTATGAAATGATTGATGGCAAGCTCAAAGCTGCAAATCCTTCAAACTGCCTGCACTGCAAATGCTGCCAGCGGAAATGCCCCTACCAGAATGTCCATTGGACCGTACCGGAAGGCGGCGGCGGCCCAAGGTATGAAAGGATGTAAAGCAGGGTTAAAGTAATCGCGAAGCTAAAATGTGGCGCAGCCCAAGCTGGTACTCAGGCGTAGCGTTTTAGCCGCTTTTGTGGACAGTATTATACCGGAACAATTCCAAATAGGGTTCAAATGCAAATATCCGGTTGCGGCTTTGTCCGGTTATTTCTTTCAGGATGCCTTTTTCCTGCATGACTGCAATCAGGCTGTTGGCCGCTTTGTAGCTTAATTCCGTTTTTTTACGGGCTTGTTCCACAGTAATGAGAGGGTTGACATACAGATGCTGCAACAGGGTAAGTGCCGTCTGTGTCCGTCTGCCAAA
>RECX01000303.1 GCA_007693825.1 Balneolaceae bacterium | reverse complement strand
TTCCTTCATCATCCTTAATCTTAAGATAGGCGATTTCTTCCGACGGCAGCATGATGCGGTCGGGCAGCAGCGCGATCAGGCCTCCGCCGATCGTGAATCCGTTCACATCAAGAATAGCCAGCGGCTCTTCAGCTTCTTCCCCGTCCTGATCCCAGTAAAACTCAGCCCGGCCGTTGGTCACCCGAAAAGCGGTGATGCTCATGGAGAAATTATCGACCATCTCCACCCGGAGATTACTGTAAGATTCACCTTCGTAAACCAGCGTGCCTTGTGAAGCCCCGGAAAAACCCAGGCCATTTGCATCGAGGGTAACAGCGGCATGGGTATCGAAGCGCAACACGTTGGAATCCGGAATCGGGGTATCGGTAGGCACCAGATCAATCCGGGGCGATGAGATAGGAATTTGTACCGCAAAACCCGCATCAATGGTTGCTGATCCGCTCTTGATGGCAAATTCATCGAGTCCGATCATCAGTTGATCGAAAGAAACATTAACGTCCACATCTCCTTTTTCCAGTTGTCCGGCTCCGGTGAGCATCAGGCCTTCCGAAGAGAGAACAGCCTCTGACATGGCAAAGGAAAACAGTGGGTCGTCATCGTGCCACGGCATGCCCAGATCAAATGGTTCGGTAATGGTAATTGACCCATCACTAATGGTACCGGTGAGTACATCAAGCACCAGGCTACCGGTTACGGTACCCGGCGTATTTTCTTCCCGTACCGGAAGTGTAACTGACACTGAGCCGTCGAGCTCCGCTTTCTGCTCATCTTCTGAGAGAAACAGATTCAGGTTTGCAGAAATCACTTCCATACTTAAGGGACCGAGGGTTTTTACACCACAGGGCTGCACATTGGAAATGGTACCTTCAAAGGAGTTGCCTTCTACAATTGCCAGGTCAAATGAGGCGCCTTCTCCGCATTCATCGGCATCGCGGGGCTCAAATCCCGGCAGATCTCCAATGGTACCGCTTATATTCAAATCGACGGCCTGACGAAAGCTGTTATGCGGAACTTTTGCCAAAGCTCCGGAAAGTTCCTCAACGATAAGTGTTGGAGGGTTATCTCCCGGTACTATTGGAATTTCAGCCCCGCCCAGCGGACTGAATGGATCAACTGAACCAACCAGAAAACCATCATCGAAACCTATATCGGTGAACAATAAGCCATCGGGCGGGTTCAGGCCTGTTCCGTCTAAATCAGGCAGATCCAGACGGAAATCCATCATAAATACCGGATCAAATTCAATCCCGTCTTCCCATGAAAACGTCAGGCTCTCAGGCGTACGCAAAGCAAGCGGCTGAAAACCAAAGCCGGCCAGATTCACTTCCGGCAAATTCAATCCGGGTATCACACTTTCGTTGATATCCTGAGCCGGAAAGTGAATTCCGGTATTCCGGATTTCGACTCCCCTGAGCGGGAAATATATTTCTTCCCCGTCGGACAGCGGAATTTGAATTCCAAGGTCGAGGGCTATAGCAAACTCAAAGCCCTGTTCCGGACTGTACGAAAAGTGAGGAATCTCAAGAATGGCTTCAAGATCGAGGCCAAAGTCTCCAATACCCAGGCGTGGTGATTCATCAAAAACATACCCGTTGTAATACGGAATTGAGAAAAATCCACCATCGGTTGTGCGAATCGTCAGATCAGCTCCGGCGCGGTATCCTTCATCGGTCAGTACCTCGATACTGCCGGACACGCTGATATCATAGGTCGGGCTTGAACTTCCAACCGGCATGGCGAACATACCTTCAACAGCATCAACACCAATAATGGCACGGTCCTGAGGCAGCAGGGAAAGCTGCCCTCCCAGATCATTGAGCTGGAATGATGCCCGTACAAAACCATCACCCTGCAGATAAAATGCCGCGTTATTTTCGCCCTCAATTTCCTGATCGAACAGATTCAGATCACCCAGTAAATACAGAGCGCTGACATCACTGCCATCTACCTCACGAATTCCGTACTCGACCGAACGCAAACTGAGCGGCACATTCTTGCCTCCCAAATCAAACAGGGGGCTGTCCTGCGGCACCTCTGCGGTTACGCTCCCACCCACAATCTGGGGATTAAACGGATTGGCCGTTATCGTGAAATCGTTGAAGCTTACTCCTGCGACTTCGGGTGGATTGGCCGCATCCAGATAAGGCATCACCAAGTTTATGGGCTGACCGCCCAGACTGGAAATAACGAGATTTCCTTCACCGTCTTCGACTACATCAACCAGCAGGTCTTCACCATCACGCAGCTGCATATAGGCAATTTCTTCCCGGGGCATCGGGAGGCGTTCGGGTATCAGGTTGTCAGCAAAAAACGCCAGCACCGGGTGAAAGCCATCTGCATCCACATAGGCAACATGATCACCATCATAATAAAAGTCTGCGCGCCCGTTTCGGACCCCGAACGGATAGAGCCCGATGGCAAATTCATCGGAATATTCAACCACAAGCAAGCTGTCGTACGTCCGGGCGTTAAACGCTATGGATGCGCTGGCCTCTCCGGAAGTTGAAATCCCCGTAGAATCTACTACAACGGTTGCCCCGAGCTCCATTTTAAGGCCTGAATCCAGATTAAATTCAGCATCCGGAAGTACCGCCGCATAGCTGAGCAAGCCGTCAACAGCACTGATTCCGGCCTCAAAGGCAAAGGTGTCATCAAACAGAATACGGCCGCTGTTTATCCTCCAGGTATTGAGGTCGATCACCATATTGTCGAAGGTCACGCGGCGCTCCTCGCCTCCGATCAGGAAGTCCTGCCGCCCGTCAACCATAAACCCGGCTGCGCTGATGCCGGCCTGATCCAGACGGAAGGTGAGCACCGGATTTTCATCGGAGGGAATATTCCAGTCGAAGGGTCCCTGAATCAGGAAATCCACATCGGTGAAGGTGCCGTTGATCAAATCAAGTGAGAAGCTGCCGCTTGCGGTTTGGCCATCGGGAAGCGTAATCGTGGCAGCTGCATCCATGATCGCCTGCTGGGGGTCTCCCATCTCACGATTAAAAGTGATATCGGACTGCGTTACCTGCGCTTGAAACGGGCCAATATTTACCGGACAGTCGGGCACTACATTTTCCAGAATTCCCTGAATGCCGTTTGAAATCACCAGATCTTCGCCGGAAAACGAGGCGGTACGCTCGCCATCACACTGAAACGGACCGTCCAGATAGACCCCACCGCCAATAAAAATATCACCGAATGGCTCTATGCTTCCATCATCGATATAGCGCGCGCCTGCTGATCCGCCAATAGAGGTAAGCTCAACCATCATAAACGGACTAAGCTGCCATTCGCAGGCATCAAAATCCTGAAGCTGTAAATCGGCCGCCACCCTGTTTTGTTGTACGCTGCCATTGCGGAGTCCCAGACCGGAACCAACCAGACAGTAAGGCAGGCCAGCCCCCGATTTAATCGTTGCATTACCCTCAAACTCAACTTCCCAGGGTCCGGGACCAAGCTCATCCCAGTCGAAAAGCGGAAAGATGAAGTCGTTCAGGGTGAAGGCTTCCAGCTTCAGATTTAATTGGTTGATGTCAAAATCGGGCAGCGTGGGACCGCTCTGTCCAAAATCGATGGCTTCGAAGGCGATGCCATCGCGATTAAGGGTGAGTCCCTGAATCAGGGCCGAATTCCAATTATCAAAAGCCGGAACATCCAGGCGGACATCCAGACTCATATCAAAATTCCATTCCCCGGTGGACGGGTCCATGCTGAGTTCGTTGAGCTGCATATTCTGGAATTTCAGCTCGGCAAAGCCCAGATTCAGTCGCGGCCGGGCCTCCGGACACGAACTTTGTCGCGTAGTGATTGAAATGTCTTCACCGCTGACCAGACTTAGGTTGATGCCGGTTCCGCAGTAGTTCCCCTGCATCGTCAACAGACCGAGGGTGCTGCGCAGGGTGATGTTATAGTCCAGGCTCGCATCGGCTGTTCCGATGGTAACCCCGCCCAGAATGCGGCTAACCTCAAAGGTGAGCAGATGGGAATCTCCTACAAGCGGAATTTCAAAATTCTCCTGACAGTTGAAGGAAGCGGAAAGGGCATCGTCATCCATTGCAAAATTGGTGAGTGCACAGCCGGTGTCTTCACCCATCACCCGGATATCTCCGGTGGCCGACATTACCGCAGACGGAAAATCGACGGTGACCCGCGTCAGCTCCATATCTACAAAACCTTCGGAGAACGCGGCGATCGGGCTGCCGGTTATTTCGGCCGTGCCGCTCAGCCCGGTTTGATTGATACTTACTCTTGTGTCGGCCACCAAATTATCACCAAATGGCAAATCGGCCTTTATCGTGGCTTCAAGGCCGGTACCAAGCATCCAGTTAACATCATCCAGTTCGATAAAATCAGGAATCATGGAAGCCATCACCCCCTGAGTTCCCGAAGCAGACAGGCTGACTGTTCCACCAGTAATAATCGGATTTTGAAGATTTGCACTTTGGATTCGAAGATTGTTTGCAAAGGCCCTGACCATTCCGTGGCTGCCGTCCATAAACTGATACTGGGCGTTTACCTCGCCATTCAATACCAATTCGGCGCCTTCTTGGGTGATTTCGAGCATATCCAGATCAACAAGATCCACCAGCTCAGGTACGAGGGTAATCATTTTCAGCTCTTCGGGGGTTATGGTATCGGCATCTCTCGTACCGTATGTAAAGGTGTAGATATCACTCTCCCCTTCGTTTGAGAGCGGAATTGGATTCTGCTGATTCATATCTTTTGCAGTTACCTGCCAGGCATATCGCTTTCCCTTTTCAAGCGGCAGCAGATCCGGCGTGTAGGGTATTGTCGTTTGCGCCAGCGTTTGCTCGTGCTGGGCCCGGTTGCTGAGAAGGCCATCACCCGGGTTTTGATTTTCGAACAGCTCTACCAGCAGAAAGTCATATTCGATCTGGATACCACCGGGGGCCACAACGGGTGTCCATGTAAAGACGGGCACATCGAGCATTACACTCGATTCGTCGGGTGGGGTAACAAGGATAGGCGGCTGAGGAAAACGCACAATAAAATTTGAGATTCCGGGAAAGCCGGATACCATGGGCTGCGGATTTACCGGTATAGCCGTAATTCGAATGCTAAAATTACCTTCCGGCAGCGCACCGGTCTGAAAAATCTGGTTCTGAAGATCTCCACCCGCCTGATCCAAAAAATCAGAAAGCGTAAAATCGAATTTAACTTCATCAAAAAACGGGGTAAGCATATAGCTTCCGGGGAAAAAAGGAACCGGCTGGGAACGCTCCTGGAAAATTTGCCGCCCGTTTTGTATCAGTGTAAGCTCAAATTCAAAAGCCCTCTGCTGGTTGGAAGCAGAAGTATAAATAAACTGCACCTGATACAGGTTACTATTATAATTATCTTCGAATTCGTCAATAAACGGTGAAGAAAGCACGTTCGGAATCCCAATGATATTTACCTGCGCAGTTTCCTGTGCATCAGCCGACCAGCTAAAAGCAGATATGCCAATGAGAAACATTGTTATTACTAACCGGATACAAAAACTGTTTTTCATAGTATTAATTGCAAGTTTTAGAATCGCTGATCAACGGTAAGTCGAACCTCTAACTCCTGGAATTCACTACCCGTGCCTGTTACCAAATAATTATTCGTTGTTCGTGCCGTCAGCCTGATGCTGCTTGAACTGGTTGGGCGATACATAGCCGTAAAGTTCCCGTTAAGCTGCTGCTGTGTGAGCGTTCTTACCTGATTTCCGAACTCCGTTTCAATAGAATTCCTTGAAAAGCCGCCGTTAAGATTCAGCGTAAGGTTGCGCTCAAAAAAAGAATGGCCCATCCCTATATTGGCGCCGACTAAATCAAAGGTACTTGTTGATGCATCTCCTGCCGCATAGTTGAGGGTGGTATTAAAGTTCAGCCCGCTGAAAAAAGCCAGCGTGTAGGTTCCCGTTGTTGAAAAAAACGTATTTCCCATATCCTGGCCACCATTCCGGATGTTTATATCCATCACCTGATAGTTCATGCTCGTGGAAATTGAATGGCTGGCCGTCTCGGCACTCCAAGCGTATACCGGCTGGAAACTGAAGTTTTGAGAAATATTCGACTGTTCCGGATAGTTTAATCCACCTTCATCTCCGGGAATATCTGCCGTTTCGCTTCGGTTCAGTAGGCGATTGTATCCGGCGCCAAGGGAAAATTCGTTGGTTATCTGCGCCTGTGCGGTAAACCCAATGTCGGTGCGTTTCTGGGTTGAAGTGCGCTGATTAAGCAGGTTATCCCGGCCAAATCTAAGCGTAGACCCAAGATTCACACGGCCTTCTGCAATAGCCAGCTGAGGCTGGACGCTGATTACCTGCTGATCGTCCCGGATATTGCGAAGTCCTAGCGAGCGGAAACCGGGCTGAACACGCTCAAAACCCAGATTTAAACGAAAGGGGTGCAGATCCAGACTGGTACCAACGTTCGTGGCAAAGTTAAGCCGTGTGGATGTTCTGGGGGCATAGACATTTTCTATAAAACCGGGTATGCCTGCATCCGATAAATCAAGGCGTTCGCTGCGCAGATCGCGGGTAAATACTGAGACCGTGTTTTCTGCCTCCAGAGAGAATCGCTGAGAGAAAAGGCTTATCTTAAAATCCGGACTTACTGTCAGGTTTTCTTCGGGCAGCGGTAGCGGGCGGTTTGAATTCGGCTGTTGAGTAAGTGGATCATCTGTATCTCTGGCATAAACAATGCCAAGATGGAAGTGACTTCGCCTTTCGCTCCCTACTCCGAGCCGTGCCCCGTACAGCCAACGCTCGTAGGATTGCTGCCTCACCGGCCGCTCGGGTCGGCCCGCAATTCGGCGATTGATTTGCCCGGCCGTGAAATGTGCGCTAAACAGTCCTGGGGTCAGCTCAATTTCGCCTCCCCGAATTCGGGTTCCCTTCAGGCTATACCGGTTGAAGGTGGGGCTTACATCGCCGGCACTTACCTGTACCCAGCGCCAGCCGGCGTTGAATGAAAACTGATTTAAATCCTGACGCAGCCTCGACTGATCAGTTGAATACCTTAAATTCAGACCGGACCTGAACCCTAACACAGAAAAATTCAGGTTTGCTGTGGCCAGCATACCCAAAGGCTCTCTCAGGTTATTTTGACGGCTGGTGGAGTATCCATGCGTTTGAAGACTAAAGTTGCCCCCAAAAGTGTATAGCCTGATATCGGTATCGCCAATGGTACCTTGCGCAATCAAACCAGTATTCATCAGTGCCGTTAACAGTATACAAGCACATGTGAAAAGGAAAACTTTCATATCGTAATCAAATTGACAGTCTCTGAAAGGACCGATGAGCCCAAATTCTTTAAGCCACATGTTTATGAGAATTACACTATTCCCGTACAATGCGTTAAAGAAATGAAAGATGTGTCATGCTTTAGTACAACACCTATGTCCGGACTGATATTTCAGGCAGCAAATTATTCTGCTACTACTTGAGTAAAACCAAAACAAGGTAACAATATTGAATATAAAAATAAATACTTAAAGCTTATATCCATATCATCAATAATCAGATTCGTCCGGGCATTTACAGCAATAGCAGATTTAAAACGACTTCTAAAGAAGTATTAAGCCCTTTAAAAAAGGTCAACCTGACAGACCTCTTCTTACCTTTATTCCAGCTCCATTTTACTATCTGTTCGGGATCGGATTACCGTACTTAGCTCAACCCGGTTCACCCCTTGAAATCGCTGTATGCTTCATCCAGTTTGAGGTTCCGGACTTCTGGTTTTTAACAACTCATTATGAAAACTTGAAGGCGGCAAAGGTTCTGTGCTGACCATAATTTTTTATTCAAATCCGTACTTATGCAGGCTTAGTGCAGAGCTGTTTTCAGGAGCCGATACTTTAACTCACGCAATAATAATCCACGCAATAATAATCATAGTATTTAAACAAATTTAAGTCTTGATGGCGAAATTAAATTTTCTGCCAGGTCAGCACCCAAATACTGAAAATTGATTTTCAGACACTGCTCCGAATGGTTATTTTGCTGCTGATAACACAATCTGAGAACGATAATCATTTTTAAAGATGAAACATTCATGGCCAATACTTTGGACACACAGGCGCATGATTATTTCCAT
>RECX01000300.1 GCA_007693825.1 Balneolaceae bacterium | reverse complement strand
AACCGAGTTGACATACGACGGGGTGACAGACCTGGTGGTCGTCAGACAGGAGCACCACATTGGAGACATGGAGATTCCGCCGGGACACGTGGTGGTCTCGGGGCATGGTGATGCCAAGGCTTTTCTCCGCGAAAATGTGTCGGTCGGTGACACGGTGCGCCTGGATCTGCAGAGCGATACCATCGAAGGACATGTGGCGCAGCTTATGGGCGGCGGTCCGCGCCTGATTACCGACGGCAGGATCCCATCCACCTTTGAAGGAGTCGAAGGATTCCAGTTTCAACACAACATGTACCGGCATCCGCGCTCGGCGGTCGGCATGAACAAGGACAAAAGCCGGGTCTGGTTTGTTGTGGTCGACGGACGCCAGACGGCAAGCCGGGGTGCGAACATGATGGAGATGGCCGAGATCATGAGGGGCTTGGGGGCCTGGAATGCCGTCAACCTGGACGGTGGCGGATCCAGCACCCTGATCGTCAATGACGAATGGGTACACCGTCCGACCGACTCCGACTGGCAGAGAAACGTAGCCAATGCCATGATCGCCATTTCCGAGCCGTACGACGGCGAAGTGTTTGGCAGCATCCGCATCCAGCCGGAAGAGCTCAGGGTGGAAGTGGATGACAATTTCAATTTCTTCGTCCAGGGTTACGACCTCTGGAACGACCCCCTGGAAATTCCACAGGGTGAGGTCACCTGGGAGGTTGGCGGCGGACTCGATGCCAGTTACGGCCGCGGCGGATTCCTGGCGCACGGTCTCAGCGAGGGCTATGTGGTAGCGCACTACGAGGATGCCACCGATACGGCATTTGTCGCCATCGTGGAAGATGTTTCGGTGGATGATCGCAGCGAGCTTCCGGCGCGCTATCATCTGGCCCAGAACTACCCGAATCCGTTCAACCCGGACACCCGCATCCGTTTTGAACTTCCGGAGCAGGCGCACGTCCGGCTCACGGTGTATGACATCCTTGGACGGCCGGTCCAGACACTGGTCAGCGAAGAGCGGCAGCCAGGGGTCCACACCGTCTCCTTCGACGCATCCGGATTTGCATCGGGCACCTATATCTATGAACTCACCGCCGGTCCGTATGTGCAGCGAAAAAAGATGATGCTGCTGAAGTAAAAAAATGCTTATCTTTTCAGGTTATATAACATTACAGCAGTATTACTGATTTTCTTATGTCAAACCGGCGTAAAATCCGGGAGACCGTCATGCAGGCGATGTATGCCCTTACTGTCGGCGATCTTTCCCTGGAACATGTTCTTGATACCATAGTAAAACCTGAATTCCGTGAGGATACATTCGGACGTGATTTTGCCGAACGCCTGTTTCTGCGCACGTCAGACAACCGGGAGCGAACAGATCAGATCATCAGGGATCACATTGCCAATTGGGAGATAGAACGCCTGGCCACGGTGGACCGTATCATCCTCCAGATGGCCATAACGGAGATACTCACCTTTGAGGACATCCCTACCAAGGTGAGCATCAATGAAGCCATCGAGATCGCCAAGAAATACTCCACGTCCCGGTCCGGTCCCTTTGTTAACGGGATCCTGGATGCCGTTGTGCTCACGCTCCAGAACGAAGGCGAGCTGAAGAAGGAAGGTCGCGGGCTTGTGGATATTCCCGCCCGCAAAAAAAAATCCGGGGTCAAAGATGACGAGGAAACAGCCAGTGATGATGAAAACATGACCGATCCGGATGCGATGATGGACCAGGCGACCGGCCCGGGACGCGATCCGGAGAAGACACCGAAGAAACCCCGGATCAAGCGGCCGCCGAATAAAAAGAAACCTTAGAATTTCCCTGCCGATTGGATAACAGCAACAGAGAAAACAGGACTGACAACAGCAAATATATTGCTATCGGCGATATTCACGGCTGTGCCGAATCACTGAAGGCACTGCTTGTGAAAATACGCCCCTATCGCGATCGAATACATGTGTTCATTGGCGACTACATCGATCGCGGTCCGGACTCCCGGGGGGTTGTGGATGCCGTCATGGAGTTCGCCCGGGACCACAACTGCATTTTTCTGCGTGGCAACCATGAAAGTATGCTGTCGGATGCGATCCGGACCGGTGAGCGTACGTTCTGGATGATCAATGGCGGACTTGAGACGCTGGAATCATATCAGGTCAAGGATCCTGTGCAGATTCCCGAGGACCACAGGCATTTCCTTGCGGAAGGCCGTTTGTGGTTCGAAACGCCTGACTATCTGTTCATCCATGCCGGACTTGATCCGGATCGCAGCGTCAAGGAGCAGCTCGCCTCACCTGACATCGCGCACACGGCACTCTGGGAGCGCAGTCACGTTCACCAGCCCGTGGTGTGGGAAAAGCCGGTCATTTTCGGACATACCCCTGTCAGAGAACCGCTGATGGAAGATCGGAAAATGGCTATCGATACCGGATGTGTTTTTGCCGGAAGCGGTTACGGAAACCTGAGCGCCCTTCTCCTGCCGGAAAAAAAAGTTATCAGCCAAACATGTTTGGATTAATTGTGGTTGGATTGTTACTGGTTGGATTGTTACTGGTTGGATCCGTAATGCCTGTCCCCGGATAGAAATTTGCCTGCAGTTTGTTTTTAAAAGTATAGGATTACACGAAATGGCCATGACGGCAATCCTTCACACAAGAGCATGATTATAATCGTCATGGACATTCTATCTGACCTATTAAATAAAAAATTATAAACAGATGAAAAATCATGAGCCTACAATGCGGAATTGTGGGATTGCCCAACGTGGGCAAGTCCAGCCTATTCAATGCCCTCAGCAATGCCGGCGCTGAAGCGGCGAATTTTCCTTTTTGCACCATCGACCCCAACGTGGGTATCGTGCCGGTGCCGGACGCCCGGCTCGACCGTCTCGCCGAGCTGGTGAAGCCACCGAAAGTAACCCCTACCAGCATTGAATTTGTAGACATAGCCGGGCTGGTCAGGGGGGCATCGGAAGGCAAGGGCAAGGGAAATGCCTTCCTCTCGCATATCCGTCTGGTGGACCTGATCATCCACGTGGTACGCTGTTTCGAGGATGATGACGTGGTCCACGTGGAAGGAAACATCGACCCCATACGCGATATCGGCACCATCGATACCGAATTGCTGTTCAAGGACCTCGAAACCCTGGAACGCAGGGAAGAACGCGTTAAAAAAATGGCCAAGTCCGGCGACAAGACCCTGATGAACCAACTGCACATGTTGTCCGGCCTGCGCAGTCACATTGAACAGGGCAAGTCCGTACGCTCCTTCAAGGACTGGGATCCGTCACATCCGGCATTCAGAGAACTTTTCATGCTCACAGCTAAAAAAGTGCTCTATCTGTGCAACGTAGATGAGTCAGATCTGCCGGATGGCGAAGGGAATCCGCATGTCATGGCCGTTCGGAATCATGCCCGGGAAGAGGGAGCCGAGGCCGTCGTGGCCTGTGCCAAAATCGAAGCGGAGATCGCAGAACTCCATAATGAGGAAAAACGGGAATTCCTGGATTCCGTGGGCCTTCGTGAATCCGGACTCAACCGGCTCATATCAGCGGCCTACCGGGAGCTCGGACTCATCACCTTTTTCACCGTGGGACCCAAAGAGGCCCGCGCATGGACGGTCCGTGAGGGAACCAAGGCGCCGCAGGCTGCCGGCACCATCCATACCGATTTTGAACGGGGCTTCATCAGGGCGGAAACCATATCCTTCCAGGACTTTGACAGGCTTGGTTCGGAGGCAGCGGCCAGGGAAGCCGGAAAAATGCGCTCCGAGGGACGCGGCTATACGGTCAAGGATGGCGATATCATTCTGTTCCGCTTTAACGTATGATGCCCGTAACAGTCGACATCGCACGCTCCGGGGGGATTTCCAGCAAAAGCCGGATACGCATATCCTCCCATTTCCGTTACCTCCCGGATATTCGTTGCATCAAACCGTATATTATTACGATTTTTAACTTTTCAAAGGCTCTCGATAAACGCTAACCGATTACATGTCAGACCAGAACAACGACCAGAAACTCACATTCACCTTTCCGGATGGAAGCCGCAAGACGTTCGATCGCGGAGTTACCGGACACGAAATTGCAAAGTCCATCTCCGGACGCCTGGCCCGTGAAGCCCTGAGCATCACGTTGGACAATACCGTCCTGGACCTGCACCGGCCGCTCACTTCCGGTGGCAATATAACCATCAACACCTGGGACGATGAAGATGGAAGAATGGCGTTCTGGCACTCCTCGGCTCACGTGATGGCCGAAGCCGTGGAGGCGCTCTACCCGGGCGTCAAGCTGGGCATCGGCCCTCCTATCGAGCAGGGATTCTACTACGACATCGATTTCGGTGACCGTGCGATCAGCTCAGACGATCTTCCGGCCATTGAGGAGAAAATGCAGGAGCTGGCGCGCCAGAAAAACCGGTTCGAGCGTTTCGAAATCCCCAAGGACGAGGCAATAGATCATTACAAGGAAAAAGGTGATCCCTACAAGCTGGATCTGCTGGACGGGCTGGAGGATGGCACCATCAGTTTCTACAAACAGGGCAACTTCACCGACCTGTGCCGGGGTCCGCACATACCGGACACCGGGGCCATAAAGGCCGTCAAACTGCTGAATACCGCCGGCGCCTACTGGCGCGGGGATGTCAAAAGCAAGCAGCTCACCCGGATCTACGGCATCAGCTTCCCGAAAAAAAGCATGCTGGACGCCTTCCTCCATCAGATGGAAGAAGCCAAAAAACGGGATCACAAAAAACTTGGCCCGCAACTTGGCATCTACATGATCGACCGCATGGTGGGCAGCGGCCTGCCGATGTGGCTGCCGAAAGGGACCATCCTCCGGCGCACCCTCGAAGCGTTCCTGCGGGACGAGCAGCTGCGCCGCGGTTATCAGGAAGTGATCACACCGCACATCGGAAACCTCGAACTCTACCGCACGTCCGGTCACTATCCCTATTACAAGGATTCGCAGTTCGCGCCCATGCAGGTCGATGACGAAGGATACCTGCTCAAACCCATGAACTGCCCGCATCACCATCGCATCTACGACAACGAAATGCACAGCTATCGCGACCTGCCCGTGCGGCTCGCGGAATTCGGAACCGTCTATCGCTACGAACAGTCCGGCGAACTAAACGGACTGTCCCGGGTACGCGGTTTCACCCAGGACGATGCGCATATCTACTGCACCAACGACCAACTCAAGGATGAGATCATCAACTGTATCGATCTCACGCAATTTGTATTCTCTACTTTCGATATGCCCGTCGACATCCGCCTTTCCTTCCGGGACGATGACGACAAGAAGTTTGGCGGTGAGCGGGAACTGTGGGATCGCGCCCAAAAGGAGATCAAGGAGGCAGCGGATGAAATGGGGCTGAAATACCGGATTGACGAAGGGGAAGCGAGCTTCTACGGCCCGAAGATCGATTTCATTATCCAGGATGCCCTCGGCAGGAAGTGGCAGCTCGGAACAGTGCAGGTGGATTATGTCATGCCCGAACGGTTCGATCTGACCTATGTGGGCTCTGACAATCAGAAACACCGTCCCGTCATCATCCACAGAGCCCCCTTCGGTTCCATGGAGCGGTTCACCAGTATCCTGATCGAGCATTTCGCGGGAAACTTCCCGGTCTGGCTGAGTCCGCAGCAGGCGGTCATCATACCGGTTTCCGATCAGTTCAATGATTTTGCCGAGTCGTACCGGAAACAGCTCGCCGATGCGGGGATCCGGGTATCCGTCGATAAACGAGGCGAACAGATCGGGGCAAAAATCCGGAATGCGGAAACATCCAAGATACCCTACATGCTCATTGTCGGCGAAAAAGAGATGGAAAAAGGCACCGTTTCCGTACGAAAGCACAAAAAAGGTGATATTGGAAGCTTTAATTTTTCAGAATTTCTTTCGATAATTAAGAGGGAAGTAAATGAAAAGGCACTGCCGGAAACGGAATGACCGATTCAGCAACATTCCCATAACATGCAGCGGGTAAGTACCCGCTGTTGTTGTTCACACTCACGTAACAACATCCACAGTAACCAAACAGGAGAAACGACCATCGGAAAACGATTCAAAAGCTATCCCGTTCGCAAGTCAACACCAAAAGAGCGAGTGAATGAGGGTATACGGGCTGATGTGGTTCGCGTCATCAAGCCCGATAACGAGCACGCCATACTGCCTGTCAAAGAGGCCATCGAAATGGCATTCAAACTGAACATGGATCTTGTGGAGGTGGCGCCAAACGCCGATCCCCCCGTATGCAAGATCATGGATCACGGAAAGTACCTTTTCGAGAAAAAGAAGAAAGAAAAGGAAGCAAAAAAGAAACAGCATGTCGTTGTTCTCAAGGAATTGCGCTTTCGACCACAGACCGATGACCACGACTATGAATTCAAGAAGCGCCATGCCGAAGGCTTCCTGAAAGAAGGAAACAAGGTGAAGGCAACCGTTCAGTTCAAAGGCCGGGACATCATCTACAGTGATCAGGGCAAGAAGCTGCTGGATCGCCTTGCCGAAGACCTGGAAGATTTCGGAAAAGTGGAGACACCGGCGAAACTGGAAGGCAAAAGAATGTCCATGGTGGTCGCTCCAACCAAAGGACCCGGTTCCTGAGGCAACCGGAGAGACGCTCTCACCATTTCCGGTCGGCATTTTAGGACAAGGAACCAGATCACCATATAAAAGTTGCTGGTGAGCTGCATTTTTTTTAACTTTGGTACTTGCAAAATTTTAACCAATTTTCGGGTTAATTATGCCTAAAATGAAAACCGTAAGCGGCGCCAAGAAGCGCTTCAAGCTTACCGCCAGCGGTAAACTGAAGCGGAAGAAAGCGTACGCCAGTCACATACTCACCAAAAAATCATCCAAGAGGAAGCGCAATTTGCGTACGCCAACCCTTGTTGCCAAAGTCGACATGCCGCGCATGCGCAGCCTGCTTCCAAATCTCTGATTTTTTCGAACCATTAACTTACTGAACAAATGCCACGATCGACCAATAATGTGGCTTCCCGTCGCCGTCGCAAAAGGGTCCTGGACCAGGCGAAAGGCTACTGGGGTGCAAGAAGCAAGGTCTACACTGTCGCGAAAAACGCAGTGGACAAAGCCCTTCAGTACCAGTACCGCGACAGGAGAGTCCGCAAAAGAGAATTCAGAAAACTCTGGATCGTCCGAATCAACGCTGCCGCCCGCCTGAACGGGACTACCTATTCCAAACTCATGGGTGCCATGAAATCCCATGAAATGGAGATCAACAGGAAAGTACTCGCAGACCTCGCAGTTCACGATCCACAGGCCTTCACAGCAGTTGTGGAAACCACTCAGAAGAAATCCTGAAGCCGATTCTGAAATAAAGCCGGCAGTATCTTCCACGATGCTGCCGGTTTTTTTATGTTTGGAACCGTTCCTTTGGAACCGTTTATTCCGTTACCCGTACCGATCTGTCCCGTCATGGCGAATATTTCCGATATCGAAAAAGTAAAAAACGACATCTCCTCGTATAACCTCGACACTGAGGAGGCGGTGGAAGCATTCCGGCTCACGTATCTTTCCCGAAAAGGCATCATCACCGAACTCCTGGCCGGCATCGGTAAAGCCGAACCGCAGGACCGGGCCCGGCTCGGCAAGGAACTGAACGCACTAAAACAGCTTGCAAAAACCCGCTTTGATGAAGCAAAAGCGGCCTTGTCCGCAGGCAAAACGGCCGACATCACTGCCACCGACGATCCCACACTACCACCGCCGCCATTTCCCGCCGGGTCCACCCATCCGCTCTCCCAGACACTGGAAGAGATCAAAAATATTTTCTACCGGCTTGGCTTTACGATTGCGGACGGTCCGGAACTGGAGGATGATTTCCACAACTTTACCGCACTCAATTTCCCCCCGGAACACCCTGCCCGTGATATGCAGGACACCTTTTTCATCCGCAAGGACCAAGAGGACTCATCCCGCGACCTGGTACTGCGCACCCACACCTCCCCTGTCCAGATCCGCCTGATGAAAGAGCAGAAGCCTCCGGTGCGCGCCATCATGCCCGGACGCGTCTACCGCAACGAATCCATAACCGCCAAATCCTACTGCCTGTTCCACCAGGTGGAAGGCCTCTATGTCGACAGGAACGTCAGCCTGGCCGATCTGAA
>RECX01000143.1 GCA_007693825.1 Balneolaceae bacterium | reverse complement strand
TCCACGTACACATCCTCAGAAACCGTCACCGGCTGACCGGAGAGGAACTGGCGGATGGCATCCCCTGCCCTGTCTGCGCGCTTCCCCTGTTTCTTCTCGGTGGATACGATCACGATGGCCGCCCGCAGGTCCTCCGGAAAACGGTCGGTCATGTCCGATTTGCCGCCGAGCTTCTCCACAAGCCGGATCTCCCCGATCCACAGGTCTTCCTGAATCGGTTTGAGCATGTCGTAGGCATTCAGCAGCGCCGCGCTCACGGCCGTCATCGCCTCCATCTCCATGCCGGTCTTCCATACCGAGCGCACTTCGGCGGTGAAGACGATCCGCTCACCCTCCAGCTCCATCCGCACTTCCACCCAGTCTACGGGCATCGAATGGCAGAAGACGAGCCACTCCGAGGCGCGTTTGGCCGCCAGGATACCCGCACTGCGCGCTACCGACGCCACGTCACCCTTCGGCACTGTCCCCGCGCGTACGCGTTCGATGGTTTCGGGGATGGCATGAAGCGTTCCGACCGCCCTGGCATAGCGCAGTGAAGTCCGTTTGTGGCTGATATCGATCATGATGAAAACCGGGATTTGTTTAAATGGCTGTGATTTTACAAATTTGGGAGTTTACTTTCGGGAAATATACTCTTGGGAGTCTACTTTCGGGAAATATACTCTTGGGAGTTTACTTTCGGGAAATATACTTTTGGGAGTTTACTTTCAGGAGGTTTACTTTTGGCAAATTTACTTTCGGGAAGTTTACAAATTTTGAAGTTTACAGACTGAGAATATGCAAAAGGAAGAAATTTTGGAACAGGAAAAGGCCCTTCAGGGAAATTCCTCTCAGGAAAAGGCCACTGAGGCAAAATCCGTTCAGGGAAAGACCGTTGTGGATAAGTCCATATCGGTGAACCTGCTCTGGTTCAGTGTGCTGGCGGATCATCGCGGCAGGCGATCCGAGCAGCTCTCCCTGCCTGCGGGCGCGCGGGGATCGGATCTGATCGACCGGCTTTCGGACGAAATGCCGATCGTCCGCAAGTATCGCGACTACATCCGCCTGGCGGTCAACCAGGAGTATGTGGATGCGGCCCGTCCCCTGCACCACGGCGATGAGATCGCGCTGATCACCCCTGTTTCGGGGGGATGAGCGAAGAGCCCGCAAACCGGCCTGCCATTATGGCTCCGGATGGACCGAACCCCGAACCCCATCCACCCACACACACGAACCCCATCCACCCACTTAACCTTTTCGATGCCGCAGCTTTTTGATGAACACGGACGCCTGCACGACTATCTGCGTGTCTCTCTGACGGAGCGGTGCAACCTCCGGTGCCATTACTGCATGCCGGAGGATGGGGTGCCGCTTTCGCCCAGGGAGTCCCTGTGCACCTACGAGGAGCTGCTCGCCATCATCGACACGTTCTGCGGGCTCGGGGTGCGCAAGGTGCGGATCACCGGGGGCGAACCGCTGGTGCGGCGGGATGCGGACAAGATGATCCTGGCACTTGGTGAACGTCCGGTTGAGCTGGCGCTGACCACCAACGGACTGCTGGTCGACAAGTTCATCGACACGTTCGAGACGGCCGGACTCGCAAACATCAACGTGAGCCTCGACACCCTCGACCCCGACCGGTTCCGGCTCATTACCCGGCGCCCCGGTTTTGAAACTGTCATGAGCAACATCCGCCTGCTGGTCGGCCGCGGGTTCAACGTGAAGCTGAACATGGTGGTCATGCGCGGGGTCAACGACGACGAGATCCCCGCGTTTGCCGGACTGAGCCGCGACCTGCCGGTCACCGTCCGCTTCATCGAGTTCATGCCATTCGACGGAAACCGGTGGAATGACGACAAAATGGTCCCGGCGCAACAGATACGCGAGCTCCTGGGGACTCATTTCGAGCTGCAGCGCGACTCCGACGCCCCGCACGACACCACCCGCCATTACACCATACCCGGGCACCAGGGCCGTATCGGCATCATCAGCTCCATGAGCGAGCATTTTTGCGGCAGCTGCAACCGGATCCGCCTGCTGGCCAGCGGCGCCATCAAAAACTGCCTGTTTTCCGGCGATGAAACCGACCTGCTCACCCCGCTGCGCCGCGGACAGGACCTGGAGCCGCTCATCCGCAAATCCATCCGCGAGAAAAAGAAGCAGCACGCCGGGATGTTCGATCTGGCGGAGATGCCCGGACGGTTCATGACCACCATCGGAGGATAGCGCACCATGCGGGAACAACGCGACGATACCATCTGGATAGTCCTCGGAGATGAAATCCCCGGGGTGGATGCGGCCGCCGCCTTTGCGGTGCGTCCCGACTGCGGGGCCGTCAACATCTTCACCGGCATCACGCGCAATCACGAAAAGGGCCGGCAGGTGCAGACGCTGTACTACGACTGCTACGAGGAGATGGCCCTGGCCGAACTTCACAAAATCGCCGCACAAAAGCGGGAAGAGTACCGGGCCGGCAGGGTCGCGATTTTCCACCGCACCGGCGAAGTGCCCATCGGGGCCTGCTCGCTGGTCGTCGCCGTCAGCGCTCCCCACCGCAAAGAGGCGCTCGACGCCACCCGCGACATCATCGATACCCTCAAGAGAGACGTGCCCATCTGGAAAAAAGAGACGTTCCGCGACGGCGAGTTGTGGAAAGAAGAGCAATAATCACCGGTTTTCCCACATTTATCAAATCTCTTTTTGGATTTGGGATATGATCGGTTTATTTTATCGGTGTTTTACGATGAATAATATGCAGCACGATCAACCATCCCATCCAAATTCATAAAAATCAGTGTTATGAAATGGCCATGACCGGGCATCAGCCTGGACAGACAGGCGCATGATTATAATCGTCATGGTCATTCTATGTGTCCACATGAATCCAAAGTTTTTAAACACATGAAAATCGCCCTGTTCAGCGACATCCACGCGAACATTGATGCGCTCAAGCCCGTGCTCAAGGATATGCACGAACGCTCACCCGATGCCGTGTACTGCCTCGGTGATCTGGTTGGATACGCCCCGTACCCCAACGAGGTGGTGGAAGCCATCCGGGAGCGGGGTATACCGGTGATTGCCGGCAACTACCGCCATGCCATCAACATCGGTTCGGTAGGCAAGCCCAAGGACGGTGACCCGCGCGCCTGTTATGTGATGCTGGAATGGGAAGATGATCTGGACCTGGCCAAAGCCGACGGACTGAACGTCGAATTCATCCGGGTGGAATACGACGTGGAAAAGGCCGCCAAAGCGGTCGAGGACAGCGATCTGCCCGGTGCGTTTGCTGACATGCTACGCAACGGCGGATGATGTGCTGTCGGATGATGCGCTTTAGAAACCCAATTCAGGACGAATTCAGTAAAACTGATTTATTCAAGCTGATCCATTAAAACTGACGAATGACCATGAACACACCGGAAAACATCAGACACATCTCATCTGGAATTGACCTGGAGGACCCATCCACCCGGCGAACGGCACAGCTCACCAAAGCGCTCGGACATCCAGTCCGCCTGGCCATCCTCACACTGCTTTGCGAACGAGACACCTGCTTCTGCGGTGATTTCACGGATGTGCTGCCGCTGGCGCAATCGACCGTATCCCAGCACCTGAAAGTGCTCAGGGAGAGCGGGCTCATCACCGGAACCAGCCAGGGGGTGCGCACCTGCTACTGCCTGGATCCCGCCGGGATCCGGGAACTGCATCAGACCCTGAACCGGCTGGCCGGCATGTTCGACACTTCCAATCTGTCGGATTGCTGCTGATTTTGCTATCGGACAGGAATGGCATCTCAATGCCGGCTGCTGCGAATTTTTTATCACAAAACGCTCGAAACGAATGAAATCCGAAAAGGAATGCAATCCGAAAACGAAGAATCCCAAAAGCTCAAGGCCCTTGTGCGGGAAAAATACAGTGAGATTGCCGTGCGCTCGGAAAAAGGCGAAGCGGCGGGCTGTTGTGGTCCGGCGGGCTGCTGTGAACCCGCAACGGGGGAACAAGCCGGGGACGGCATCTCTTTCGACATTATGGCCGAGTCCTACGAGGGACTTGAGGGGTACCAGCCCGATGCCGACCTGAGCCTGGGATGCGGCATCCCGATCGAGTTTGCCGGGCTCAAGCCGGGACAGCACGTGCTCGATCTGGGCAGCGGCGCCGGAAACGACATCTTTGTCGCCCGCTCGGTGGTGGGCGAAACGGGCCGGCTGACCGGCCTTGACTTTTCCGAAGCCATGACCCGAAAGGCCCGCGCCAATGCGGAGAAAATGGGGTACGGCAATGTCGAATTCATCACCGGGGATATTGAGGAGATGCCGCTGGAATCCGGCCGGTTCGATGTGGTCCTGTCCAACTGCGTACTCAACCTGGTGCCGGACAAAAAGACGGCATTTGCCGGGATATTCCGGGTACTGAAGTCCGGCGGACATTTCAGCATTTCCGACATCGTGCTCGAAGGCACCATCCCCGAGCCCATCCGGAAAGCAGCCGAAGCCTATGTTGGATGCGTATCCGGGGCCATGCAAAAGGAAGAGTATCTGGATATCGTCCGGGCGAGCGGTTTTTCGGACGTGACGGTCCGCAAGGAACGCGAGATTATCATCCCGCAGGACTGGCTCGTCCGGCTGCTCGGCGAAGAGCAGTCCAAAATATTGGAGGAAAATCATTTCCGCGTTCTGAGCATTACGCTCAACGGAAAAAAATCATGATTCCGTTTTCAATTCGCATCTATTCATCGTATATTTACGATGAATTTTAAATCGTGAAGTAATACAAATCAACTGTAGAAATATTTTATGAACCAAGAGACCGAAACCACCACCCTTCTTGAAGTATATGATCCGGTACTGTGCTGCAGCACCGGAGTCTGCGGACCTGATGTCGACGACGCCCTTGTCAATTTTGCACAGGATGTCAAATGGCTCGAGTCACAAAATGTTACAGTCCGGCGCTACAACCTGGGTCAGGAGCCCGAAAAATTCCGGGACAATCCGGAAATCCTGAAACGTCTTCAGGATACCGGATCGGAGATCCTGCCCATACTTGTCGTAAATGGCGAAATTGTATCGGAAGGTGGTTATCCAAACAGGGAGCAGCTTGAGTCAATGCTTGCTGTAAGAGGAAATCAAGCTTCTGGTTCCCATGAAGGGCAGGAAAATAAAACCAACGGACGTGCCATGACAGAAGAACCGGAACCATCGGCGAACACGGAGGAGCCGGAAGCATTCCACTATTCCGAGAAGGTGGAAATCCTGATCAACATCGGTTCATCCGTGGCGGCTGGATGCGAAAGCTGCCTGAAGGCCCATTTCGTCAAGGGTAAAAAAGCGGGGCTATCGAAGGAGGATATGGCCCGTGCCATGCAGTCCGGACTCAATGCCCGTCAGGTTCCGATGTCGGATATCATAGGACTGGCCAACAAACTGCTTGGCAATCCGGCTCCGTCGGATGGATGCACCCCCGGTGGCGGATGTTGCTGATGATTCCAGGCTGCTTCAGAACTGGTTTTCAGGCTGCTTCAGCGACGACACATTATAATATTATTTGAATGCTCGTAAATTTTATGTTGCAAGAAATCACCCCTTATCTTTTTTTTACAGGCAAAGGCGGAGTAGGCAAAACCTCTCTGGCCTGTGCCGCAGCTCTTACACTGTCCGACGAAGGAAAAAGAGTGCTGCTTATCAGCACCGATCCCGCATCCAACCTGAAAGAGGTCCTGGAAACCGACATCACGGACAATGTAACACCGGTCAGCGGGACCACGAACCTGTTTGCGGTCAATATCGACCCGGAACAGGCGGCCGAGGAGTACCGCAACCGGGCCACCGCACCGCTGCAGGGGCTGCTTCCCGACCATGAAATCGCCAAAATGCGCGAGGAGCTGTCGGGGGCGTGCACGACCGAAATAGCCGCTTTTGATGAATTTACACGTTATGTGACGGACGGGAAAAAGCAGCCGTCAGGCAACGGCGTCGCCGCAGGTTCCGGTACTGATGCCGATGGAGGAACCACCAAAGGCATCCGGGCCTCCCAGGACACCCGGGCCTCCCGGACCGAAGGCAAAGCCGGATCCACAGGCGAGGAGTTTGACGAGGAATTTGACATCGTGATCTTTGACACCGCTCCTACCGGGCATACCCTGCGCCTGCTGGAACTGCCGGCAGCCTGGAGCGATTACATCGAACACAATCCGGATGGCGCCTCATGTATCGGGCCCTCCTCGGCGCTCAAGACCAACAAGGAGCGGTACGAGCGTGTCGTGGCGCGCCTGCGCGATCCGCAATCCACCACGGTCTACCTGGTTTCGCGTCCGGAACCGTCGGCCCTGAAAGAGGCCGACCGATCCAGTGCCGAACTTCGGGAACTTGGCCTCAATAATCAGCGTATGCTGATCAACGGCTATTTTGAGCCGTTGGACAAACAGGATCCGTTTGCGCTCAAAATGAAGGAAATGGCCGACCAGGCGCTTGCCGGCATGCCCGGGTCTCTCAAAGAACTGGCGATGCAGACGTTCCCGCTGCGTCCGTACAATCTCCTGGGGCTGGACCGGCTGCGCACGGTGTTCCAGCCGCTGGACGGCAGTGCCATCCGTTCGGCACACAGTGAAGCCAGCGAAGAATACCAAAGCGATCTGCCCGGAATCGACGAACTCATCCGCGACCTGACCGCCGGCATGGATCACGGGCTCATCATGACCATGGGCAAGGGTGGTGTCGGCAAGACGGTGATGGCCGCTGCCATCGCCCGCAAACTGGCACAAAAAGGGTACCCGGTCCACCTGACCACCACAGATCCGGCAGCACATATCGAAGACCAGATCGGGCCGTTGGACCAGCTGCCCGAAACCCTCACCATTGGCCGCATCGATCCAAAAAAAGAAAAAGAGGATTACATCGAACGGGTGATCAACTCGAAATCAGGCTCCATGAGCGAGGAGAACCTCAAACTGCTGCGGGAGGATCTGGAATCGCCCTGTACCGAAGAGGTGGCCGTCTTTCAGGCCTTTTCGAAATCCATCCACCAGGCGCGCCGCAAGTTCGTGGTCATCGACACCGCTCCGACCGGCCACACCCTGCTGCTGCTCGACACCACCGGCAGTTATCACAGGGAAGTGCTGCGCAACGCCTCCCTGGACCCGGACCGCATGAAGACCCCGTTCATGTACCTTCAGGACCCGGATTTCGCCAAACTGCTGCTGGTCACCATCCCGGAGACCACACCCATTACGGAAGCGGCCAAACTGCAATCCGATCTCCGCAGGGCGGGTATAGAACCCTGGGGATGGATCGCCAATCAAAGTCTGTCGGCAACCCGGCTGTCCGACCCGCTGCTCCGGCAGCGTGCCGTGGAGGAACGGCCCCTGCTGGACCTGATCGCCCGAAACCATACCGAAAACTTGTACGGTGTGCCTTTCACCACCAGTGAGCACATTGCGATATACCTTTCGGAAACCGATAGACAAGCAGTGATCCACGACCGAATGTGACTCAAATTATAAAAAGCGGATAATCCAGCCGTTCGTCATGGCACACTCAACCGAAATAAAACAAAACTGCAGAATAACTTATGTCCAATCCACAATCTGAAAAAGTCAGCAAAAAAATGTCCATTCTAGACCGTTATTTGACGGTCTGGATTTTCGCGGCCATGATTCTGGGCGTAGTGATCGGGTTCTTTTTCAAAGGGCCCGTGGAACTGTTCAATGCGGCATTGACGGTCGGCGAGCACACCAACCTTCTTATCGCTTTTGGACTGATCCTCATGATGTACCCGCCCCTGGCCAAGGTCAAGTACGAGCTTATGCCCAAGGTTTTTGCGGACGTAAAAATCCTCGGACTTTCCCTGGTCCAGAACTGGATTATCGGACCCATCCTCATGTTTGCGCTGGCTGCCGGCTTTTTCGGCTTCATCGCTCCGGCCCTGTTCGGTCCTGATCCGCGATGGGGATATTACATGGTGGGACTCATCCTGGTGGGTATTGCCCGCTGCATTGCCATGGTGCTGGTCTGGAACCAGCTGGCCAGAGGAAACAGCGAGTACGCAGCAGGCCTGGTTGCCCTCAACAGCGTGTTCCAAATCGTGACATTTGGTTTTTATGCCTGGCTGTTCATAACCGTACTGCCTCCGCTGTTCGGCCTGGAAGGACTGGTGGTGGATGTGACCATCGGCGAGATTTTCGCAAGCGTCATGATCTACCTGGGCATCCCCTTCGGCGCCGGGATCCTTAGCCGCGTCATCCTGATTCCTCTGAAAGGGCACATGTGGTACGACAACGTGTTCATCCCGAGGATCTCTCCGATCACGCTGATTGCCCTGCTGTTCACCATTGTCGTGATGTTCAGCATGCAGGGAGACCAGATCATCTATCGTCCCCTGGATGTGATCTGGATCGCCATACCGCTGACCGCCTATTTCGTGTTCATGTTCCTGATCAGCTTCTTCATGGCCTCCAAGCTCGGAGCGGACTACAGCCGCAGCGCCACGCTGGCCTTTACCGCCTCCGGCAACAACTTTGAGCTGGCAATCGCCGTGGCCATCGCCGTGTTCGGTATCGCATCGCCTATTGCCTTTGCAACGGTGGTTGGTCCGCTCGTGGAAGTGCCGGTGCTGATCGGGCTGGTCCATGTCAGCCTATACTTCCTCCGGAAACACTTTGGAGGGGTGGCACAGCATGACGACCTGACCAGCGTGGCGGCCGCAGAAGCCGCGCCTGCCTGTGATGTGGTGGATCAGGTTTCCGACTCACTGGACCGCAAGTAGGTGCGGCTACCCCGAGGGTGCTGAAACCCTGTATTTGCCAGCTCTGTCAGGGCCGGTTCGTGAGTTTCCTGTACTCCGCTTCCGTATTGACATTACGGATTTCAGCTGCCGCTACCCTGAATGTGGCGGGATTGATCTGCCTGAGAAATCCCCGTACGGATCGCCGGCCGGCCTGCAGGTAATCACGTAGCCGGGATGTGATGCTGCGGTCATAGATCCCCAGAAGCGGCTGTTGCCTGGTTTCTTCCCCACTGGCATCCGGTTCGGCGATCAACGCCTCATGTCCGTCCGGGATAACCCCGGTGGCAAGCTGTCGCAGCGTGGCGGTGCTGACCTCCGGCAGGTCGATGGCCATCAGGGCCAGGGTATCGGAGGTATGGGCGGACGATTGGTGCGCTGCCGGATCCTCCAGCGCCGCAAGGAGCCCTGACAACGGGCCCGCATCCTCCATGACATCCGGCAGATGGCGTAGATCAACCGGATAACGCCGAATCCCACTCAGCAGTACGATTTCAAAAAAGGCATCAACGCATTTATTGATCTGATGCTCCAGGAGCGTCCCCTCACCGAATGGCAGCAATGCCTTGTCGCGCCCCATCCGGCGGGAGCCCCCGCCGCAAAGCAGGTAGAGCGTCCGGTCGGAAATTATCCGGCCGGTTGCAGGAAGGCCGGATGTTTGCCCGCTGGAAGCAGTACGGCCGGTTGCATGAGTGCCGGATGTTTCCCCGCTGGATTCAGAATCGGGTTGTATGATGGACTCACCGGATGCCATCACCGGTCACCTCCTTTCGCGCTGCTTCCATCCGAAATACTTCCATCGGAGCTACTACCATCCGGGCTGTTTCCATCCGAAATACTTCCATCGGAGCTACTACCATCCAGGCTGTTTCCATCCGAAATACTCCCCCCGGTAACGACATGACAGGCGACCATGTCCCCCGTTTTCAGCGACACCCCCGGTTCAAGCCGCAGGTAGACCCGGCTTGCGTGATACTGCTGCATCAGGTGGGATCGCATGGCCGGCTGACTGCGGACCCGGAGCATCCCGCCGGAAACGGACAGGCCTGCGGGCATGAAGATGGTGCGTCCGCCGGGATTGGACAGCTCATGCTCCATGGCCGCTTCAATGACGGGATCGGGCGGCAGGTCCATCAGGCGCCTGACGATCCGACGTGCATAGATCTCGGCCGTAGCCGTGGCCGAAACCGGATTTCCGGGCAGATTGATCACCATGGAGTCCCCCCAGCGAAAGACCGTAATCGGCTTGCCGGGTTTCTGTTTCACCTTTCGTATGATGCATTCGGCGCCCAGGTCCACAAGCGCATCGAACAGATAATCATGCGTTCCGGCTGAAATGCCGCCGGTGGTGACGATCACATCCGAGGTATTTTTCAACTCTCGCAGGCGTGCCCTGACGGCCCCGGGGTCGTCCCTGAGCACCGGCCACTCCGTGACGACCGTACCCGGCCAGCCGGACATGATGGCGGACAAAACGGGACCGTTGACGTTGTTTTCCGGGTTGATCTCCGACCCGGAGACTTGCAGCGCTGCACGAAGCGGCTTCCGGACAGCACACTTTGCGTTTCCGGATTCGATCACCAGTCCCACATCGTACGGTCCCACCACCGATCCCGCGGGAATCAGCACATCCCCCTTTCGAAATCCCTCGCCACGGCGCCGGATAGCGTTTTTTTTCGGGATTTCCAGCACATCGATCCACTCGTTCCCCTTCATTGTTGCGCGGTCTTTGTCCGTTTCATCGACCATCCTGATGAGTTCCACCGGCACGATGAAATCGCCGCCCTCCGGTATGGCCGCGCCCGTCATGATGCGAGCGCACGTCCCGGGTGCCAGAGCCTCCGGATCCTCCATTTCGGGACGCACCTCTCCGGCCACGGGAAACCGCCGCTGCCCGTTTTCCAGATCGCTCCACCGGAATACAAACCCGTCCATCGCCGTATTGTCGCGCCGGGGACTGTCCGCCTGAGCGACAATATCTTCCGCCAGCACCCGGTTCAGCGCCTCGCGCACCGGCACCCTGACCGGCGCGCGTGGTGGCATCGCAAGCGCATCAATGATCGCAAACGCCTCGTCGACGCTGATCAGCTCGTGCTTTTTATTATCGTCCCTCATATTCGCAACCTGATCTTTTCATTTCACAACCTGATCCAGTTATTTTCACAGGGTGATCTTGTCATTTTCACTACGCGTTCTATTCATTCTGCAGCAAACTCCTGTCATTTACGCAAGGTGATTTTGGGTCCGCCCGCCAGGTGCACCGCCCCGGGCACAGCGCCGATGACCGCATCCAGGCAGACCGCGATCGCCTTCGGGTTGCCGGGCAGGTTGATGATGAGGGTGTGGCCCCGCATGCCCGCGGTCTGACGCGACAATATGGCCGTGGGCACATCCCGCATCGACACCCGGCGCATCTCCTCACCGAATCCGGGCAGCATAATGCGGCACACATCGGCGGTCGCCTCGGGGGTGACATCGCGCAGGGTCGGACCGGTGCCCCCGGTGGTGCAGACGACAGCACATCCATCCCGGTCGCACATCCCGATCAGGTGCCCGCGGATCAGATCCGGCTCATCCGGGATCACCCGGTACACAAAATCCAGCGGGTTCACCAGCCGATCCTCAAGATAAGCGCGGATGGCCGGGCCGGACACATCCTCATAGTCCCCGCGGCTGGCACGGTCCGAAAGTGTCAGTATCCCGATGGTTATCCTCGGCAAATCGTTCATAGGCTGCGTTTTTATTGAATGTCTGCCCTTTTCATTACTTCTTTCAATACTTCAGAAGATCGGGATTTATTTTTTCCCTCCATGCAAGAATACCACCTTCAAGATGGTAAATCTTCGGTTGATTTTCATGATGGGCAGCTCCCTGTTCGCCGGCTCTGGCACGTGCCTTCCTGCAAAATTCAATCGCCCTTTTGCTGCGCACCCCGCTCCTGCAGTAAAAAACAACGGGAGACTCGACCGGAATCTCCCCGGGAATGATTTCATGGTGCTTCGTGACATGTCCGGTGATGTAATTCAGCGGGATATGGATCCCGCCTATATGCACCAGTTCGCGTTCCCACTGCTCCCTGACATCCACCAATGTAAATGGCCTGCCGGATGTGATCCAGGTTTGCAGCTGCTCGGGTGAGAGATCTTCTTCCGTTTTTTCTGCTGCCCGATCATCCGCAGTCTCGCAAAATGAATCTGAAAAAATCACACTTGTTATCTCATTGCGCATGTGGCGGTCCGGGATCGTGATGGTGCGGGTGGACATGGACAGCCCGTCGAAGATCAGCAGCCGTCCGTTCAGAACCTCCCCCGCACCGGTGATCCACTTGATCGCTTCCAGGGCCTGCAGGGCGCCCATGATTCCCGGCAGGGCTCCCATCACGCCGGCTTCGGAGCAATCGGGCACCAGTTCAGCCGGCGGCGGTTCGGGAAACAGGTCGCGGTAGTTGGGTCCGTGCGACCCATCGCTGTTTCGGCTATTGAACACGGAGACCTGTCCCTCGAAACGGTAGACCGATCCGTAGACCAGAGGTTTGTCCTCAAGCACGCACGCATCGTTGAGGCCGTACCGTGTTGCCAGGTTGTCGGTCCCGTCCACAATAAGATCGTAATCGCGGATAAGCGGACGCACATTGCCGGGTCCAACCCGCAGGTCGTGTTCTCGGACCGCAATCTCCCCATTCCGCTCCCGCACGTACCGGGCGGCACACGCCACTTTTTTGGATCCGGCATCGGCTTCACGGTAGATCGGCTGGCGCTGCAGGTTGGACCATTCCACTGAGTCGTCGTCGGCGATGCCGAGGGTGCCGACCCCGGCTGCGGCCAGGTACTGCAGCACGGGCACTCCGAGTCCGCCGGCGCCGACCAGCAGCACCCGGGCCGATGCCAGGCGCCGCTGACCGTCCTCCCCTATTTCAGGCAGGCTGATCTGGCGACTGTACCGGAGCTTATCCATCACTCGTCTTCCCGTACTTTGGCTGTGGCGAACATCTTTTCAGAAAACTGTTCGAACAAACCGCAGCATTCCCGGAGCACCTCGGGATCGACATCGTAGCATATGGACGGGCCCGTAATTTTTCCCTTTATGAGACCGGCCTCCTTCAGGGTTTTCAGGTGCTGGGAGACCGTGGACTGAGCCAGGGGCAGAATGGTGGATATGTTACCGCACATGCACTCTTCCTTGCTTGCAAGGATTTCCAGAATGGCAATACGCGCCGGGTGGGACAGGGCCTTGGTCAATTGCGCAAATCGCACCTTTTCCCTGTCAAATTCCGAAGCTTTGTTGAGGGCCATCATAATTTATAGCCTGTCTAAATAATTACATTTGATTGATAGATAAAATTTAACAACCCCGTCACAATCATTGATAACGTAACGTACAGGGCGTTTTTCGTGAAGCATCATGCATCAGATTATCATCTGAACAGAAAAGTCAAGGCTATGCATGCCAAAAAGCGCTTTTCCATGAGCTTGACAATCAAATCTGAAATAACTTTATTTGACCTATCGTAAATATACGATATACGATAGCATTTGCAATAACCATTTACAGTTATTTCGACAAAGAGACATCCGGCAGACCCTGTCGATACTATTTTGATCACCGGGGCTCTCAGGTAACGGGCCGGGTGTCAGTTGGGATTAAAATTCATGGGATCAGCAGTGAATCATCCATGGCCTTTGAATTTGGGCAACCGGATGCTTGTCCGGCAAGCCATGGACCCACCCGCTGTCCGTAACCATTCTTATTGAACAGTAACCATTCATATTTAACAGATCTATGGCAACTGCTGAATCTTCATCCCTGTATCTGAAGCGCACATCCAAGCTGTTTCGCATCTCCCTGATACTGGGAATCGTCGCCCTGGTCATCGGCGCGTTCGGTGTCTTTCAGGTGCTGGTTTTCGGCAATCTGGGAAATCTGTCCACCGAAGTGCCCTGGGGCTTGTGGGTCGGACTCTACGAATACTTCGTCCTGCTTGAGGTGGGCGCGGTCCTCTCCTTCACCCTGCTGCGCTATGGCGGGGGCATCAAGGAGCTGGACAAGCTGGGTCCCATCATCATGCTCACCGCCCTGGCCGCTCTTGTAGGCGCGCTGGTTTCCATCTTCCACGATCTTGGCCAGCCCTTCCGGGTGTGGATGCCCATCCTGCGTCCCGATTTCGGCTCGCTGCTGACCTGGATGATCTGGCTGCACCTGGCCTATATGATTATCCTGATCATCGAGCTGTGGGCTTACCGTTTCGGGCGCAAGGATATCGTCAAGAAGATGGCCTACATCAGCCTGCCGGCCGGTGCGGCCCTGGTGGCCGTACTCGGCTCCTTCCTCAGCGTCGCCGCTGCCCGTCCGCTCTGGAACGACCTGCTCCTGCCGGTCGTCTATCTGATCTCCGCCTTCGTGGTGGGAACCGGGGTAGTGCTGCTTCAGCACCTGATCTTCTCCCCTGTCTACGGCACTTCGGAGTATCACAAACTGGCCCACAAGCTGGGACGCTGGTTTTTCTCGTGGATCCTGGTGGGCATCTTCACGGCGCTGACCATCTCCCTGGTGATGACCTACGCCGAAGTTCCTGCCACAGCGGCCATTTTGCGGCAGATGCTGTTCGGCGATTACGCCTGGACCCTCTGGGTTTTCCATGTGGGACTGGGAATCCTGCTGCCGGTTGCGCTGCTGTTCTGGCAGGAAAAGATGAAGACCGACCGGGCGCGGAAATATGCGCTTGGCGGAGCGTCGGGACTGCTGGTCCTGAACTTCCTGATGGTACCGATGAACGTGGTGATCCCCGCGCTGGCCTATCGCTACGACCATGTCCGGGACACGCTGGTGCGTTTCGAGTATTTCCCGCAACTGGTCGAGTGGCTGGTGATGGTGTTCGTGGTCGGATTGATGCTGGTGATCTTCGCAGTGGGCATCCGTCTGGTGATACAACCCTTCTACAGAATCGCCTTACAAGCTCCCGCAACAGCCACCACCACATCAGGCGCTTCCGAAGATGACAATGAGCCATTATTTAATAACGAGGAACAATGAGTACCGAGAACACAAATCTCTCCCCGGATTCCATCTTCAACATGAAAAAGAACCGGACCGGCAATGGTCACGCCATGCCCCCGGAGGCATCGGAAATGGGAACAGGGAATACAGGAACGGGCAATGGAACCAGGAAACAGTCCGGATGCGACCTTTCGCGACGTGATTTCCTGAAATCGATGGGTGCCGGAGCCGCGGTAGTGGGCGTGGCGGCTGGATGCAGCCGTGCCCATGCCAACGAGGGGCTTGAGCACCTCGAGGGCACCAATCTCGTGATGGTGATCGACCTGCAGCGCTGCACCGGTTGCGGTGGATGCGACATTGCCTGCAAAAACGAAAACAATCTGCGTCAGGGCCATTTCTGGTCCCACCACATCACCCACACCACTGGCAAGTTCCCGAACGTGCGCTTTGAATATCTGCCCACGCTCTGCAACCACTGCGAGAATGCGCCGTGCGAGAAGGCGTGCCCGACATCGGCACTTCACAAGGTACACGGCGGGGTCACGGCCCATGATCCCTCCAAATGCATCGGCTGCCGGGCGTGCATCATCAACTGTCCCTACGGTGAGATCCACGCCCATTTCGGCCAGCCGCATGAGGAGTGGGAGGATGAGGAAGAGCTTATTGCCGGCGTCACGGGATCGGCCAAATCCACCCTGAAAGAGGTCGGCGGTGAGCGCATCCCCTATTACAACAACGAGCGCGAAAACCACGGTCTGGGCAACCGGCATCACGGCATCGTCGAAAAGTGCGATTTTTGCCTGCACCGGCTTCGTGAAAGCAAGCTTCCGTCCTGCGTCAAACGGTGTCCGACCGACGCCCGCATCTTCGGCGACCTGAACGATCCGAACAGCTCGGTGAGCCGGGTCCTGGCCAATTACCGGCCTTTCCTCCGCATGGAGCACCTGGGCACGCGGCCCAAGGTCTACTACGTGCGCAGCTTCAACTCCGCCAGTGACTATCCCCAGACCAAGGGCGAACTGGCTGAGAATATCGAAATTTCCAAACCGGCTCAGGAAAAACAACTGTTCGGCTAACGCATAAACGATCAAATACATGAATGACAGCAAGACCACCACGGCAAACGGCGCTAACGGCACAGTCAGTGCCAAGGGCTCAATCAGCGCAAGCGGCACAATGGATGCCTCAACGGAAAACCGGAAGCAGAACGGAACGGCCGCCTCCTCCCGGAAATCCTTCCTGAAGCGTGCCCTGATGGCCGGCACAGGCGCCACTATCGGCTCGATGCTGGCCCCGGGCCTGTCCACCCTCAAGGCGGCTGGCAAAGCAAAGGCAAACCCGGCTCCAGCCGGACAGAACGGTCGCTGGGAAGCCACTTCCTGCCTGGGTTGCACCTCCTGGTGTTCGGTGCAGGTATATGTGCAGGATGGACGTGCGACCAGGGTGCGCGGCAATCCGAACTCCAAGGTCAACGGAGAGAACATCTGCGTGCGCGGACACATGGGGCTGCAGCAGGTCTACGATCCCGACCGGCTCAAGCAACCCATGAAACGGACCAACCCCGAGAAAGGGCGCGGCATCGATCCCGGCTTCGTGCCCATCACATGGGATGAGGCCATCGACACCATTGCCGAAAAGATCATGGAGCTGCGCCGCAACCGTGAAACGCACAAATTCATGCTCACGCGGGGCCGCTATACGTATCTGCGCGACATCTTCTACGACCGGTTCCCGAAAATCATCGGCTCTCCGAACAATATTTCCCACAGCTCCATCTGCGCCGAGGCCGAAAAATTCGGTCCCTACTACACCGAAGGCATCTGGGCATACCGCCAGTACGACGTTCGCAATGCGCGCTACGTGATCTGCTGGGGCGCCGATCCCATTGCCACCAACCGCCAGGTCTCCCATTACAACAATGTCTGGGGCGAACTGCTCAGCCGCGCCAAAGTGGCCACCGTGGAACCGCGGTTGTCGGCCACGGCCGCCAAATCGGACGAGTGGATGCCGGTGATCCCCGGTCAGGACGGGGCCCTTGCCGTGGCCATGGCGCATGTGATCCTGACCAAAGGCCTGTGGAACCGGGAGTTTGTCGGGGATTTCGTGGACGGGCAGAACCGGTTCAAGGTTGGTGAGACGGTGGATGAGGCCGCCTTCCGCGATAATCATGCGCACGGCCTGGTCAAATGGTGGAACCTTGAGCTCAAGGACCGCACCCCGCAGTGGGCGGCCGAACGCGCCGGTGTTCCCGCCGATCAAATCGAACGCGTCGCCACCGATTTCGGAAAAGCGGCGCCGCATGCCATTTGCTGGGTGGGCGGCGGACCGACCATGCAGGTGCGCGGTGCGTACAACTCCATGGCCACCCATGCACTGAACGGCCTGGTCGGGTCGGTCGACAACGTGGGCGGCACGCTCGCATCCAACCCGGAATTTTCCCGCGGATTCCCGCCGTTGGACCCCTATCTGGATGACCTTGCCCGCGAGGGCATCGCCAAACCCAAGATCGACCAGCGCGGATATCTGGAATTTCCGTCCCTGAACGGCGGACGTTCCGGTGGCGGGGTGATCACCAACCGGGCGGCGGACGGCATGCTTGATGAAGATCCCTACGACATCAAGATGATCATCGCCTATTTCAACAATTTTGTCTTTTCCAGTCCAGATGTCGACCGTTGGGAGCGGGCCCTGAGCAAGGTTCCGTTCAACGTGCACATCACCACGCACGCTGCCGAGTACAGCATGTACTGCGACATCGTGCTCCCGGCTGCCCACGCCATGTTCGAGCGGCACGGATTCATGAAAGGCATCGGCAACGGCTACCGCCAGCTGCCGCTCAACCGTCCGGTCATCGACCGCGTCTGGGATGTGAAATCGGACGAGACCGAATTCAGCTGGCTGATCGCCGAAAAGCTTGCCGAGAAAGGGTTCCCGAACATGATAGAGCATTTCAGGGAGTACCGCGATCCCGAAACCGGGGCGGTTCCGCAGAATGCAGAGGAATTCGATCTGTTCGCGCTGAAGCACGCCACCCGCGACCTGTGGGATCCTGCTCATTACAAGGGCGGGGACCGGTTCGACGGCTGGGAGGACTTCTACAAAACGGGTGTATGGAATTCCGATCCCTACAACTATCGCGGACGATGGAGTCGCATGCGTACCAAAACCGGTAAATTCGAATTCTATTCCGAGACCCTGAAGGATGCCATCGAAGGCCATGCCGGCAAACACAGCGTCAGTGTGGACCAACTGATGGAGTCCACCCATTACCTTGCCCGCGGCGAGCAGGCGTTCATCCCCCACTACGAAGAGCCGCTCATCCACGGTGAAGAGCGCGAAGACACCTTCCATCTTGTGGATTACAAGTCGCGCATGAACCGCGAGGGCCGCTCGGCAAACTGCTCCTGGTACCATGAGCTCAAGGACATCGATCCCGGCAATGTCCCCTGGCAGGATGTGGCCAATCTGAATCCGGTGGATGCGAATCGGCTGGGCATCAAGGACGGGGATGCCATCCGGCTGTCGTCGGCCGCCGGTGAGCTGGAATGCACTGCCAAGTTGTGGGAAGGGGTGCGTCCGGGCACCGTCGCCAAGGCCTACGGGCAGGGACACTGGGCCTACGGCAGACTGGCATCCAAAAAATTCGGAAAGCAGCCCCGCGGCGGCAACAACAACCAGGTCATCCCGGCAGATTACGACCGGCTCAGCGGATCCTCTGCCTTTTACGCCATCGTCCGCGTCAAAGTGGAAAAAGTGTAATCTATGTACGCTCAGGATAATCCCGGCACCAACAAATCCACCAACAGGCAAATCAACAGATTCGGCTCATGACCATGGATCAGGCGCTGATCCGCACCGAACATCGGGCGCGGGTGTACAAGTTGTTATCGGACTGCTACCAGTCACCTGACGCGGAGTTTCCGGCACGGGTGCGTGAATTGTCCGGCCTGTTGAACGCGCTGCACCCGGAGATTCTCCTGGAGGTGCCGAACATGCCGGATGGCTTGGATGATGCAGATGACAAGGGTGTCCCGGATGGTACAGATGCCAGCGACGGTTCTGATGTCCCGGACGATTCGGAAACCCGATCCTTCCTGGAAGAGCTCAAGGTAGAGCACGCCCGGCTGTTCATCGGGCCCTTCTCGCTGCCGGTCCCGCCTTACGGCTCCATGTACCTGGACAGGGAAGAGCACCTGATGGCCGAATCTACTAAGGATGTGCATCAATGGTACCTGTCCGAGGGCATTGAGACCGCCTTGAAGGAGATGCCCGATCATATCTGCATCGAACTGGAATTCCTCTATCTGCTGATCTATCGCGAGTTGAAAGCGCAAGAGCAAACGGAGCGGTCGCACGACGCCGGGCGTGAGGATCGTGCCGGACGGCCGGGCGGCACCGGGCATAGTCAGGTTGCCAGACAAAAGAGCACCGCAGATCCGGCCACCTATCGGGACAAGCAGCGCCGTTTTCTGGAGCAGCATCCCGGCCGTTGGATCCCTGCGTTCGAAAAGAAAGTCCGTGAGCACACCGGGTCGGCACACACCGGGTCGGCGCACACCGGGTCGGCTTTGTACCGTGATCTGGCCGCAGCCACTCGCCGTTTCATCGCCGCGGATCTGGCAGAACTGCGCCGCGACGTTTCCGGGTAAGGGCGGTTTGGCCGCATCCACCCTTTTTACTTGAACAAGGGCCCATCCCGTTGTAAATTCCTCCATGTCAGCCTGATAAGGAATCCAAATACAACATTATGGCAAATACCCCATCCATGCCAGAAAAACCGGCCCGTTTTGCAGCTTTTGAACAAAAATACAAGGATGTGTTCGAGTCCTACGAGAAGATGGGCACTGCGGTGCACCAGGCCGGCCCCATCCAGAAAAAGACGCGCGAGCTGATCAAGCTTGGCATATCCGCCGGCGCCCAGAAAGAGGGGGCTGTCCATTCGCACACACGCAAGGCGCTGGAGGCCGGAGCGACCAAAGAGGAGATCCGCCAGGTTGTGCTGCTGACCCTGCCCACCTTGGGCATGCCCTCCATGATGGCAGCCATGACCTGGATTGAAGACATCCTGAGCAAATCCTGAAAACGCATCCACCAGTGAAAAAACTCTTCCGACATGCACTTGTGGCGCTTGACCAGTCCCCGGCCAGCGAGGCCATGGTGAAATGCCTGCCGGACCTGAAAGAGTTCGGCACGCAGAGCGTCACGCTGTTCACCGCGGCAGCCGTGGCGCATCAGAACCATCCAACCGATGAGGAAAAACGGAAGTGGCAGGGCCGCCTGGACGAGTACGCCGCACGGATCGGGGAGTCCGGCACGTTTGAGGTCACTGCGCAGGTCGATTACGACAGCAAGACGCCGGTCCCGCTGCGCATCCTGAAAGGCGCCCGGGAAGCCGGGGCGGGGTATATCATCATTGCCAACCGGGGACACAGCACGTTTCGCGAGATGCTGCTGGGCAGCACGGTGACTGCGCTGCTGCAGCAAAGCGACCTGCCTGTTTTCCTGATCAAACTCCGTCAGGACGACACCGGCAACAGCGACAGACCCGTACTGCGCTGCATAACACCCTGCCGTGATGCGTTCAAACACATCCTTTACCCCACCGATTTTTCCGATACCGCGCAATTCGCTTTCGAAATATTGCAACGGCTGGCTTCTGGCCCGGCAGAGCGCATCACCCTGTTCCATGTACAGGCCAGGGGCAAAGTAGACCTGACCAATGCCGCGCAGCTCGAGGAGTTCAACCGCATCGACATGGAGCGGCTGATGGTGCTGAGCCAGGAATTGCAGAAGAAGGCCTCGGTGGATGTGGACATTGCCCTTAGTCAGGGTCCCGCCGCCCGTATGATCGTGGACAAGGCCCGGTCGGTCAGGGCAACCATGCTCGTGATGGGAAGTCAGGGACGCGGCTACATCAGCGACATTTTCCTCGGCGGTGTGACGTACCAGGTACTGCGGCACACTCCGGTTCCGGTGCTCGTCATACCGGCCCGGCGGGGGTGAACGCAGGCGGGCGGCATCGCATCCACCCGGAGCTACAGGGAGATCATGGAATCACACCTGGGCAAGCGGCTGGCACAAATAACTCTTAATAAGCACACAATCCCGGACTAATGAAATCCCATCCATCCCCTTCCGATCCGACCACCCGGCATTTCTGTATGCGTCTGTTTGCATGCACCACAACCTTGGCGCAGTCGATGGCTGCCATACTGCTTCTTTTTGCACTTTCATCCTGTGGGGATGCGGGGGAGCACCACCCCGGCAATGACGGTAATGACGGACGGGACGCCCATGGCGCCGGCACGATCATTGTCGCCAGCAAAAGCGGCGACGACGTACATTTTATTGACCGTGACAGCGGGGAAACCCTTCTTGTGCTCCCGACCGGAAGGGAACCGCACGAAGTGGAGGTATCCGGGGACGGACGTATTGCCGTTGTGACCAATTACGGCGACCGGGAAGTGCCCGGCAACACCCTCTCCGTCTATGATGTGCTCGAGGGCACGTTGGTCCGCACCATCGACCTGGGCGAGCATACGCGTCCGCACGGACTCTGGTGGATGGGGGACACCGACCGGGTGCTGGTAACCACCGAGGGCACCCGCACCCTGCTTGTGGTGGATGCTGTCCGCGGCGAGATGATCCGGGCGCTCCGCACGGAACAGGACATATCGCACATGGTCGCCGCAACGCCGGATCTCAGCCGGGCTTTCGTGCCCAGCATCCGCACCGGCAACGTGACCGTGTTCGACCTGGAGAGTGGGGAGCTGTTGGCGCAGGTCTACAGCGGCGCGGGAGCGGAGGGCATCGATGTGCACCCGGAGGGACACGAAGTCTGGGTCACCAACCGGGCCGACAACACCATTGCCATCATCGACACCGAATCGCTGGAAGTGCTGGATATCGTTGCCAGCGAGGATTTTCCAATCCGCGGCAAGTTCACGCCCGACGGCAGGTATTTTCTGGTCAGCAATGCCCGCTCGGGTGACATCGGCGTCTTTGATACGGCGAAAAGGGAGCTCGTCGCATCCATCACCCTGACGCCTCCTGTGCCGGAAGGCGTCGATGAAACACGCTACTTTTCGGAATTCGAGGGCTCATCCATCCCGATAGGACTCGTGGTGCCCGACAACAGCACCGCCTATGTGGCCAATACCCGGTCCGACGCGGTGAGCATCATTGATCTCGAAACCATGACCATCACCGGGCATTTCGATTCCGGAAGGGAGCCTGACGGCATAAACTTCAGTCCGCTAAGGCCGTTGCCCGAACAAATGACCCCGCAGGAGTAGCACCAGAACCATATCCTGGTCCAATAACAGCCTGCTGGTTACCCTGCTGGATGCGTGGGATGGTAAACCGGTGGAACTGCCCGATCTTGAAACCGTAACCCTTCCCGAAGAGCATCTGCAATCACTGGCCGGCACATATGATTCGGAACAGATTCCGCTGGAAATCCGCATCTGGGAAGAAGAGGGAAACCTTATGGTCGAGGCAACAGGCCAGGGTTCGATCACACTGGATGCCGCCAGCGAAACGAAGTTCCGGTTCGATCCGGCCGGCCTTACCATGGAATTCCATGCCGACGAGGCGGGGGAATACCGCAGTTTTACGCTGTTTCAGGCCGGCATGGAGTTTCTGTTTGAACGAAAATGACGAGCAAAGGCCAGGCATCATTTTCGATTACGATGCTGAAGGAAACATAGTGGGAATCGAAATTCCGGAAGCCTCCAAAAAAACAGAAAAAAACATCTGATAGCACCTGCGAAATCAGATAATTTTTCAGGTCAGAAAATCAAAAAAACACATTTCTGAACCATCGCCGGTTTTCTGAACCATCGCCGACTCAGGCTTGTTAAAAAAGTACTGCATTCACGTTCATTTTGACCTAAAAATGATAGGATTTTATGAACACAGCTACTGCGGTACGCTCAGCCATCCTTCTCTTGTTAATTGCCATTTTCGCCGTCCCTGCCCTACACGCACAGCAATTCGGTCGCAACAAAATCCAGTACGACACTTTCGACTTCAAGGAGATAGAGACCGACCACTTTCGCATCCTGTATTATCCCGAAATGCGGCCCTTCATGCCCCACGTGGCCCGCATGGCCGAGCGCTGGTACGACCGGCTTTCCCGCGTCACCAATCATCAGTTTGCCGATGGAGACCGCAAACCGCTCATTTTCTATGCCGACGATGCCGATTTCCGGCAGACGAACATTGTGCCGGGTTTCATCCCCGGCGGCGTGCGAGGCCTGGCCGAGCCCGTTCAGGACAGGGTCGTGATGCCGCTGGCGCCGGATCACCGGGTCACACACCAGGTCCTGGGACACGAGCTGGTCCACGCTTTCCAGTTTGATTACGCTGCACACGCGGGCATCAACGTCCGCCATCTTCCGCTTTGGCTCATGGAAGGCATGGCCGAATACTATTCGCTGGGCCGCCGCCACACGGAAACCGCCATGTGGATGCGCGATGCGGTTATCAGCGATCAACTGCCTGATTTCGACGATTTCGCCCGGCAGGAACGGTATAACCCCTACCGGTTCGGACACGCTTTCCTGGCCTTTCTGGGAGGGACCTACGGCGATGAGACCATCATCCAATATTTTCGCGGGACGGATGTCTACGGTCCCCGAAGCGCGATAGACTCCCTTTATCAGATGCCCTCCGAAGAGCTTATGGAGGCCTGGCACAATGCGCTCAGAGAACATTATGAGCCGCTGATTGAGGACCGTACCCCGGCCGATGAGACCGGACGCATCATCCTCTCCGAAGACCGTGGGCATGGGCGCATAAACCTCGCCCCGTCACTCAGTCCCGACGGGGAATATGTGGCTTTCCTGACCGACCGCTTTCCACTGGGCATTGACCTGAAAGTAGCCCGGGCGGAAACGGGTGAAGTGGTCGGAAACCTGGGCAGCGTCCACGAGGATCCGCACCTGGATGATATCCGCTTCCTGACATCCGGCGGCAGCTGGAATCCCGACAGTGACCGCATCGCCTTCATCACTTTTTCAAGGGGTGACAATGAAATCGCCATCTGGGACGTGCATGAGGAAGAGATCAAACGGTCCATCCGGATCCCGGGTGTTCCGGCGCTTGAAAATCCGTCATGGAGCCCGGACGGACGACATATCGCCGTCTCCGGGGTCATCGGCGCCAAAAGCAACATCTACCTGTACGACCTGGAGGAGGACCGGTCGGAACAGCTTACCGACGATATGTTCACCGCGCTGCAGCCACAATGGAGCCCGGACGGACAGACCATTGCCTATGTCACCGACGGTAGTCCGGATGGCACCGATCTCGACCGGCTGGAAATCCGTCCGCCCCGCATCGCCTTGCTCACTACAGATAATGGGAAAACGAGTAATGGGAAAACAACCTACCTCGCCCCTTTGGGTCCGACCAACTACTCCAATCCGCACTTTTCTCCCGACGGGGAAAGCCTCTATTTCATCGCGGCGCCGGATGGATTCCCGGACGTATTTCGCTACGATCTCGCGTCGGAGGAAACCTATCGGGTCACGCGGACCCAGACCGGCATTACGGGTGTCACCGAACAGTCGCCTGCACTCACCGTATCCAGGGATACGGAAAAACTGATGTTCTCCATCTTTGCAGCCAACAGATACAAGGTGGCCGCACTGAATCCGGGCCGCGACGCTGAAGAGCCGATGGAAGGACGACAGGCCGACCCCGATGCGCCGGCCGGAATCCTGCCGCCTTATGATGCCCTGGATGAAAACGTCGTTGCCGGCTACCTGGCAGAGCCGGATGACGGACTGCTTCCACCCGACAAGGAATTTGACGAGGAGGATCACACACGCACCCTCAGGCTTGTTGGCCTCATGCCGCCGCAGATAGGCATCGGCATCGGCGGTGTTGGCGGGACCCAGGCGGCCGGCGGAGCGGGTTTCCTCTTTTCAGACCTGCTGAATGACCGTGATCTTGCCGTGGCCGCGGGATTTGAGATCCGCGGTGAGATCATCAGGGATATAAGCGGAATGCTGCGTTATATAAACCGCCGTCACCGGATCAACTACGGCGCATCGGTTATGAGGATGCCGCAAAGTTTTGCCCGGGCATTTCGTGCCATTGACGAAGAGACGGGCCAGCCGGTGCTCAACCGCCTCGTCGAGCGTATTACTATCAACCAGGCCAATATCCTGGGCGAATACCCGCTCACCACCACCACGCGGCTGGAAAGTACAATAGGCGTATCGCTCTACACATTCGACCGTTGGGTCGAAACCTATACGGTCGGCTTTGGCGGCTTCTTCGGCGACCGGGACATCGAGGAGCTCGAAGCCCCAGACGATATCTATTTCGGATCCACCTCCCTGGCCTACGTCTGGGACACCTCGTTCATGGGATTCACCGGACCGATCCAGGGCCGGCGCCTGCGCATCCAGGCCACCCCGCTGATCGGATCCGTCCAGTTTGCCCGTTTCATGGCCGATTACCGGCGTTACCATTTCTTCGACCCACTGACGCTGGCCGGACGCATCGCCCATTTCGGCAACTACTGGACCGACATCGAGGATCCATTTTCAACCGTCTACCTGGGCTATCCCAACTCGCAGAGTTATGTGCGGGGATACAATTTCTTTTCGTTCCGGGCCGACGAGTTTTCGCAGGATGATGAGAACTTCGCGCCCATCAACCGGCTGGTCGGCACCCATGCCGCCATAGCCAGCGTGGAGCTTCGCTTCCCGCTGCTGGGGATCGAGGGTTACGGACTGTTCCGCACCCGGTTCATCCCGATGGAAATCGCACTATTTGTGGATGGCGGCCTCGCATGGAGCAGCGACGATCCCCCGGTTTTCCGACTCGAGACCGACTCCGAAGAGCGCATCCCTGTCGTCAGCACCGGATTGTCCGCCCGGATCAATCTGCTTGGCGCCCTGGTCATGGAATTCTACCTGGCCCACCCCTTCCAGCGGCCGGAACGGAGCACTCAATTCGGGCTTCAATTTGTCCCCGGCTGGTAGACGGTACACGCTTCCGGGATCCGGGCTTTTTTTTCGCAAAACGGACGGTGCGACATTTCCACCAAATGTCAAAATTGTGACGCACCGTGGAGAACGGTCCGGGCCGGGATGATCTCCATCCCCTCCAGCCGCTCCGGATTGTGCTCACGGTCGTTGACAACATCCCGGATGTAAACCTTTTCGATCTGCTCCGGAAAACGGCGCATCATTTCGCGGTATATTTCCGGATCCCTTTCCCCGGAGTCACTCACCAGGATGAACCGGCGATTCGGAAATGCTTCCAGTATATCGATAATCTGGCTGCTTTTCTGATTAAAGGTGTAATCATCGTTGATGAGCAGTTCACCCAAATTCCTCCAGGTTTCCTGGCTTAGAAAATTCTTCTGCACATTTTTCATGTGCATCGATCCGGGCGGAAAGCCCTGGTCTTCATGGAACAGGAACTCCGTAAGTGGATGGAAGAATTGACGCGGCGTGCCGGATACATAGTGGAAGGCGGCATCATCCCAGTGCTGATACAAAGCCGCCATTCCCGGAGTGGCATGATAGTTCTTGAAAAAAGTGTTTCGCAGCACAATCTGGATGCCGGCCGGCATCTCGGTGATCTTGACGGTATCATCGATGTCCGAAATGACCGAAAGTCCGTACGGTGGTATCAGCAGGATGCGTCCCGTGCCCTCATGCCTTTCCGAGACCGCCCGGACCGTCAGCCAACCATCCCTCGAATCTTGCAGCCGCAGCAGTTGTTCTGCCCTTTCCCTGCTGAGACTGATCGTGCCATTTTTGATGCCGTTGCGATTTGTCCTGAGCGAAGCCCCGTCGTCGGAAAAAAAACGGAATTCCTCTCCTTCGGGATCACCATCGAACACAAAGACGACCTCCTCTTGGAATTCGCTGTCGGCAATAAAAGCGCTGATCCTGGAGCGGAAAATTTCTGTTTCTTCCTCATCAAGATCGTACCAGTTCCTGACCAACGCGGTGATGGCACGCTCCTGAATGGGCCTGGGCTCGCTGACATATACCTTCAGAGGGATCACCCACTCATCCCCGTCCAGATACCCGTAAGCATGATAGAAAGTCACATTTTTGATGTCGATCCGCACAGCGGTCGTGAGGCTGCTCCATGCCCCGCTGACGATCAGTACGAAAAGCAGCATCCCGGTGATTACAAAATGTCGATGACTGGACTTTGTCATGGTATCTTATGTCATTGCGTGTATTACCGCTGTTGCGTATGACGGTGATTGGTTTTGATCGTTCGTTAAGGTTTCAGTCATTTGGGATGATTGCCAAACGTTCACTGGCTGCCTATTCGTGTCCCCATGGAGGCGGAGGAAGTTCGTCCATCGGCTCGGAAAGGTCAAAGTCCACGCGCCAGCTCCAGCTGGTATCCCTGATGGTACCGTACGTATACCGCTCACCGGGCACAATTTCGAGGCGCCATCCGCGGAAATAGCCGGATTCCTCGGTTCGTGCCACAGACTGGAACTCCTGGCGCACGGCGGTGCCTTCGCCCACCGAAAACCCGCCGTACATGGTCACGTCGTCCTCGCTCCCGTCGCGTTTGCGATGGTCGTGGCGCAGTTCAAGCCGATCCTCGTGCCGGGTGATGATCCAGGTCCGAGACCGGTCCCAGTCCTGTTCCTCCTCCAGTTCGATATGAAACGGGATCCGGATCCGGTGGTCGTCGCACTCTCGAAAATGGGCAATAAGCAGTTCGGTGCCGGTAAGCATCTCATCCCCCTCGGGCTCCAGTGTGAGTCCGCCGGGGTAGGCCTCACCGCAGTGATTGACCAGCCGATGGAAAAACCGGTCCTGCACATCCAGCGTATCCACGGTCGCTTCATACTCCGGCAATCCCGGAGCCTGGGGGTCGGCAAGGGGTTCGGGATCGGCTGCGGGATCCGGCACTGGTCTGTCCTCCGGGGCATCATTACATGACAACAGCAGCATGGAAATCAGAAAACAGGCGAAAAATCGTGGCATGAGCATTTGCATTTGCATTTGCGTTTGCGTTTGAGTGAAAACGGGTGGATGCATCCGGCTGCCTGTGCAACATGTACGGTAACAATAGCGGTGTCGGTGTTCTATCCGGATCAGTATCCAACAGTAAGTACCAAATGTACAAAATCCGCCGGTAACGAGTTAGCTTTTGGGCGGTTTCATCTGATATTGGCAAGCACGGCAGAGGGAATATCACGAATTGGAACACATGATTTTTCCTGTTTGTTGATATAATAAGAAACAATCATCAAAACCAACCGATATCATGGCACATATTGAAGAGTTTAACAAAATTGTCAAGAATGCTGAATCCTGGATCAATGACGTGGCCGAAGAGATGAAAACGGAAAACCATAGTGCCGCGTTGCATGCGACGAGGGCAACGCTTCGGGCTCTTCGGTACCGGTTGCCTGTTGGTCAGGCGGCTCATGTTGGCGCACAGCTACCCCTGCTTATTTCCGGGTATTTCTATGAAGGATGGAAGCCCGCAAGCACGCCTACAAAAGAGCGAAGTGTGGAGGAGTTCATGGAAAAAGTCCAGGCTAATATCCACAATTTGGGTCATCCATTGAAAGCCGAAGATGTGGTCACTCCCGTATTCAGGGTTCTTGCCCGCAAAATCAGCGAAGGTGAGTTCCGTGACATCCAGAATGCGCTTCCGGAAAAGTTGCGTGAACTGTGGCTCGAAGCGGCTGAGGCATAACGTGATTGCATGAAATCAGACCAGTAATCCAAAAAAGAGGTGATTGACATGTTAAGACTTTTGAAATTTTCCTTGATCCTTTTTGTTTTTGCTTCATTTGCCGTCACAGGCTGTGAAAATGATGTGGATGTCCCCAGCGACGATGAGCTGCTTGGAGAGGAGCCGCCGGTTCCTATGACGGATGTCGATGACTTGCCGGTAAATGTTCCGTATGTGCTTCCGGAGCTTTCCGATGAGGAGCTCAGGAAGTTTGCACAAATTAACTTCAGGGCCGCACAAAGAGAGCTGGATCCCGAATTGGATGCCGAAGAATATGTAGCTGTCATTGAGGATGGCGGCCTTTCAACGGCGCGGTACAGGGAAATCTACGTTGTATTGCAGCGGGAGCCTACGGTAAGGTTGCAGGTACAGGAAATAATGGAAGAACTCCATCACGGACAGTAGCAGCACTTTTTCCCTGTGCTGCATTATTATTGTAAATACAACCGGCAGAACGCTGTGAGCGGCGTCCCTGAGAGAGCTTAATTACGGTATCTTGCCTGCGGCACCTTGATTACGGTACCTTGCTTCCAGCAACTTGTTTGCGGCAGACCCGGAAACAGGCGGCAAGGTTATGCCGGATTCTTTAACTTTGGACATCCTTGCACATGAATAATCCATCGTAAACGATATCCGGGATGTCCATGAAAAAACATTTTCCACTCCGTTTTCCACGCCATTTATCTATCCTGATTCTGATGATTGCGATTGGTGCCGGCACCGTTGCGTGCAGCGGTGCACACGGAACGCTCCAGGGTGAAGGGGCGGACGCGGAACAGGCCGACCGGGCCCGGCACCACTACGACCGTCCGGCCTACCTGCTGTTCACCGGCGAGGGTGAGCCCGCCGGCTACGATCTGTTGCTGCAGGCGGCCCGGAACAGCGACATCATCCTGTTCGGCGAGTTGCACAACGAACCGATCGCCCACTGGCTGCGGCTGGAGCTGGCACGCGACCTGCACGCGGACACGACCCGGCAGCTGGTCATTGGCATGGAAATGTTCGAGGCCGACCAGCAGGTTCTGCTGGATGAATATCTGGACGGGATCATCCGCCGGCAGAATTTTGAGCAGGAGGCCCGGCTGTGGGGCAACTACGCGACCGACTACCGCCCGCTGGTCGCGTTTGCCCGCGAATCCGGAATCCCGGTCATCGCCACCAACATCCCCCGGCGATATGCGTCGCTGGTCTATCACCAGGGTCCCGATTCCCTGGACCGTCTCTCTGCCGGGGCCCGCAACTGGATTGGCCCGCTGCCGATCCCGGTGGACCTGGAGCTGCCCGGCTACAAGCGTATCCACGAGGCGGCGATGCATCACGGAGGTGCCTACCTGGCCCATTCACAGGCATCCAAAGACGCCACCATGGCCCATTTCATCCTCAAGCAGCATGAAGAATCGCGGCCGCGGCCGGTCCGGACCCTCCATGCCAACGGAACCTACCACTCCGACAATTACGAAGGGATCTACTGGTACCTGCGGCATTACCGGTTCCAGGGATCCATCATGACAGTCAGCACCTCCCGGCAGGCCGATCTGCCGAAACCCGGACACCCCCTGCCGGACGATCACGAGCTGCCCGGGCGCGCCGACTTCCTGCTGATGGTCCCGGAGCGCATGACCCGGACGCATTGACTTCCCCCTGACAAGGCGCCCATTCCAGCTCAGTTTCTGAAATAAACCGACACTTCTCTTCATTGAATTGGTGGATGCGTGGAGAGTCACATGGACGCTCATTAAGGACGAGACCCGCATCTGTGCAAGGGAAAAATGAATTCTTCGGAATGATTGCATCCGTTGCTTTTTTTCAGGATTATGATAATTTACACGAGAATAGTGTACACTAATACACTGCATTGTATCGTATATGAATATATGTCGCACATGAACAAATGAACCGGACATGGCAGTCATCGGTTGACACACAGGGGCATGATCACATCCTGCCCCTGTGAGATTATTCTGACCATATGAATCGAAATGATTTAAACAGATGAAAAACATCACCTTCAACGCCGACGAATCGCTGATCCGCAAGGCACGGGAAAAAGCTGCCAGGGAGAACACTACCCTGAACAACCGATTCAGGGAATGGCTGGAGTCCTACGTGGCAAGGAGAAGTCCTCTGACCGGGTACCGCGAAACGATGAAAAAACTGGGCTATGCATCGCCCGGCAGAAAATTTTCCAGGGAGGAGTTGAATGAGCGATAGATTTTTTCTGGATACCAACATCATTATTTACTCCTTTGATGATGGCAATCCGGCAAAGCAGAAGGTGGCAAGGGAACTTATCGAAAAAGGGTTGGAAGGGCATAATGGTTGCATCAGCTACCAGGTTGTCCAGGAATTTGCAAATGTTGCGACGAGAAAATTTGCCGTACCCATGAGCCACGATGACTGCCGGCATTTTATAGAAATTATTCTATCCCCGATGTGGGAGGTTTATGCCAGCCGTGATCTGGTGAGCAGCGCACTGGACCTTGCAGAGCGCTGGCAATACTCTTTTTATGACGCCCTGATCATTGCGGCGGCGCTGGAGGCCTCCTGCAACATTTTGTACTCGGAAGATCTGCAGCACCGGCAGAAAATCTATCAACTCCAGATCATCGATCCGTTTGCCTGATGCCGGATCGGTAGGACGGACATTCAGTCCGGACCTTCAAAACGGTCCGTCGACAGCCGCATACATCAGGAATGATTCCCATCCGGAAGGTGTTTTACGCTTCATGCTGTAATGAAAATGATGATCTGTAAAGAATATCCTTTAACCAAAACGTCGGCTGTAAGGGGCGCAAACACTACAAATCCACCCGGCATGAAAACATCCCTACCAAGACTGCTGCTCACTCTTACAGCGGTATTGCTGATCCTGCCAATGCACAGCAACATCAATGCGCATGAGCACGGACAGGTACTCTTCGAAAACGTCCGGATTTTCAACGGCCACTCTGAAACCCTCTCGCCTCTCTCCTTTGTTCTGGTGGACGGGAACGTCATCCGGCGCATATCGGCCGAGCCTTTCACCATTGACGCAGATAACCTGACGCGCATCGACGGGCAGGGGCGCACGCTCATGCCCGGGCTTATCGATGTGCATGTGCACCTGACGTTCGGTTCCCTGTCCATGGAGCAGCTCATGGATCCGGAACTGACCCCGCAGCGGGCAGCACAAAAAGCAGCTTCCGGAGCCACGGAGATGCTGATGCGCGGATTCACGTCCGTGCGCGATGCCGGCGGACCTATTTTCGAACTCAAGCATGCCATCGACTCCGGACAGGTTCCCGGTCCGCGCGTCTGGCCGTCCGGGGCAACCATCAGCCAGACTGCCGGACATGGTGATTTCCGCCTTCCCAGCGAGCGCTCCCGCCGCTTTTTCGGAGAGCCATCCCGCGCCGAAC
>RECX01000297.1 GCA_007693825.1 Balneolaceae bacterium | reverse complement strand
CTGGATCTTGTCGGGCGTTATGCCCAATTTGCCAAATGTTTCGTCCAACTCCGAACCAAGTTCGTTTCCAGTCACAACATGGTCTGCGTATGACAAGCCGGCCCGCAGAAAATCAACGCTTCCGTCAAACATCACTGAACTACGATCAAAATCTTCAGGAAGGGACATCAAATCAAGGATACTCTCGTCAAAAATACCGTGATTCACAGCGCTGTGAACATTGAAAACCACTTTGGTCTGCGGAAAATTGTCGTCGTTCTTATACACCGATTTGAGCAGCACCGGGATAAAACCGGCCGCCCAGTCGTGACAGTGAATGACGTCAGGCTTCCAGCCAAGCTTTTTAACGGTTTCCAGAACACCCTTATTATAAAAAACAAGACGCTGGTCGTTGTCCGGAAAAAAGACTTCGGTTTTTGGATCAGTGAAGAGCCCTTTTCTCTTGAAATAGGTGTCATTATCCAGAAAATATACCTGAAGCTTGGCGTTGGGGATACTGGCCACTTTGATACGCATGCTTTCTTCCTGGTCGCCAACCCTTACCTTGATGCCGGCAAGGCGAATTACTTCGTGCAACCGATTTCTGCGGTCATTTATGGATCCGTACTTGGGCAGTAGCAAACGGATCTCAAACCCTTTATCCTGAAGAGAAGCTGGCAGAAAACGAAGCAGGTCTGCCGTATGGGTCATGCGTGCGAAGGGTGATATTTCAGCAGCAGCGTAAAGAATTTTCATAATGGGTCAATTCACGTTTCCGGACTGTTGTTGTGATTCCGAAAGGGTCAGGTACAAAATCAGGGCCGAAAGACCCGAAAACCCTCTGAAAAAGAGCGGTCTTTTCAAATGTATACAGACACTTGGCTGCCTCCCATATCTGATTGCATCGTATCTTGGAGGGCGACCGCGACGGATAATCTGATAATATACGCAAATTTGGCCTGAACCGAAACCTATCCGGGTTCTTCCGTATCTATATCCGACAAATTCGAATCGGTTCTGACATCATTTGGATTCCGGTTACTGATGCCAATGATATGCCGGATGCGGTTACGGTCCAGTCCGTTAAGCATATCATCGGTGTACCGCCACATCCAGTTGTTTTCCGTTGTTCCGGGGAAATTCATACGGTGCTCACCGTCCAGTTCCATGAAATCCTGCAGCGGGAAAATGGCCTGGTTTGCAACCGAGAGCATTCCGATGCGGATGAGCTGCCAGCTCACATCCGATCCATCGGACTGCGTATACTCGCGCAGGTAATTCTTTTCGACTTCCGGCGCCTGTTCATACCATCCAAGCGTGGTGTCATTGTCGTGGGTGCCTGAGTAGACAATGCAGTTGGAATCATGATAATTGTGCGGCAGGAATCCGTTGCCCGGGTCATCAAAGGCAAACTGGAGCACTTTCATCCCGGGAAAGCCGAAGGAATCACGCAGTTTCACGACACTCGCCGTAATCACGCCCAGATCTTCCGCAATGATCGGCAATTTGCCAAGTTTCTTCTCAATGGCCTTGAACAGCTTCTCCCCCGGTCCTTTGACCCAGCGGCCGTTCTCTGCTGTTTTTTCATCGGCTTTGATCTCCCAGTAGGCATCGAAACCCCTGAAATGATCCACACGGATAGCATCAAACATGATGAACATCTGGTTGAAACGGTCAATCCACCATTGATAACCATCTTTTTCAAGTTCTTTCCATCGATAGAGCGGGTTCCCCCACAGCTGTCCGGTCTCGCTGAAGTAGTCGGGCGGGACTCCCGCCACCAGGAGCCGGTTTCCGGTCTCGTCCACATCAAAAAACCTCTTGTTGGCCCATACATCCGAACTGTTGTGGTCAACAAAGATCGGAATATCGCCAATGATCCGGATGCCTTTATCGCTGGCGTACTTGCGCAGCGCCATCCACTGCTCAAAAAATTCAAACTGGACCCAGTACTGGGATTCAATGCTCTTTTCGAGTTTTTTCCTGGCGCCGTCCAGGGCCTTTTTTTCGCGGCGGGCCAGCTTTTCATCCCACTGGTTCCAGGGGCGCTTTCCATTTTCCAGGAGACAGGACATGAACAGGACGTAATCATCCAGCCACACTTCGTTCTCTTTTTTGAACTCCTTGAACCGTTTCTGCTCGTCTCGGTCATTGCGTTCGTAAAATCGCTTGCAGGCAAGACGGAACAGCTCATCCTTGATGGCATACGCCTTGTCATAATCAACACTGGTGCCCTGCGGAAGCCGGTGTTTGGCCAGCTCCTTTTCCTCCAGAAGGCCCTTCTCCCTGAGCAGGTCCGGACTGATTAGATAGGGATTTCCCGCAAATGCCGAATAGCTCGCATAGGGCGAGTTTCCGAATCCGGTCGGACCCAGCGGGAGAATCTGCCAGTTTCCCTGATTCGTATCCACAAGATAGTCAATGAATTGATACGCCTTCTCCCCCAGATCTCCAATTCCATAGCCCGAGGGAAAAGAGGTGGGATGAACCAGGGTACCACTGGATCTGATAGCGTCCATATATGCAGAACAGATAGGTTTACGTGGATTTGATGATGACTCCGGCCAACGGAGGGATATTTATCCGGACATGGGCCGGCTGGTTGTGAAACTCTCCTTCTTCAGCAACCAGTTCAAGGTTGCCGAAATTGCTGCCTCCGTAGAATTCCGAATCACTGTTGAATACCGTTTTGTAGCTTCCGGCCCTGGGGACGCCGATCCTGTAGTCATAATGCACCTGTGGAGTGAAGTTGAAGATGCACACCACGGCATCATACTCTTTTTTGCTTCTTCTGATGAAAGCGAGGATGCCATTGTCCGCGTCGGAAAAATCGACCCACTGAAAGCCGCCCCAGTCAAAATCGATCTGGTGCAGTGCTTTCTGCTCGCGGTATGCCCGGTTGAGATCTTTCACCAGTGTCTGTATTCCCTTGTGCTGCTCATAGTTGAGCAGGCCCCAGTCAATGGGCTTTTCGCTGTCCCATTCGCTCCACTGGGCAATATCCGCACCCATGAAAAGCAGCTTTTTCCCGGGATGGCAGAACATGTAGGTGTACAGCAGCCTCAGATTGGCAAACTTCTGCCAGTCATCGCCCGGCATCTTGGAGATCAGCGACCGCTTCATGTGCACCACCTCGTCGTGCGAAAGCGGCAGCAGGAAGTTCTCCGTGAAAGCGTAGATCATCGAGAACGTAAGCTGGTTGTGATGATACTTGCGGAATATGGGATCTATGGCCATGTATTTGAGCGTGTCGTTCATCCACCCCATGTTCCATTTGTAGTCAAAGCCGAGTCCGCCTACGTAAGTCGGACGTGAGACCATGGGCCACGAGGTGGACTCCTCAGCCATCGTCACAATCCCCTCAAACTCCTCGTTGATCACCACATTGAAGCGCTTCAGGAAATCAATGGCCTCGATATTTTCCCTTCCTCCAAACCTGTTCGGGACCCATTCCCCTTCTTCCCGCGAGTAGTCCAGGTAGAGCATGGAGGCAACCGCATCCACACGCATTCCGTCGACATGGAATTTGTCGCACCAGTAGACTGCGTTGGAAATCAGGAAATTCTGGACTTCCGTACGCCCAAAGTTGAAAATGAGGGTGCCCCAGTCGCGATGCTCGCCCTGCCGCGGATCGGTATGCTCATAGAGCGCCGTGCCGTCAAATAGCCGCAGCCCGTGATCATCCTTGGCAAAATGAGCCGGTACCCAGTCCACGATCACAGCGATGCCGGCCTGATGGCACCGGTCCACAAAGTACATCAGGTCTTCGGGCGGACCAAAACGAGAGGTTGGTGCAAAGTAGCCCGTTATCTGATACCCCCATGAGGGGTCGTAAGGATGCTCGGCGATCGGAAGCAGTTCGATATGCGTGTAGCCCATCTCCTTTACGTAGGGAACCAGGTCGTCGGCGAGTTCCCGATAGGACAGGAACCCGGTAGGATCCAGTTCTTTCTTTTTCCATGATCCAAGATGCACTTCATAGATGGACATCGGGTCGTCAAACCCTTTTGTGCGGTGGGTCATCCAGTCCTCGTCTTTCCACTCGTAGGTGTTGATATCCTTGACGATGGAAGCATTCCGCGGACGGAGTTCGGAGTAAACCGCGTAGGGATCGGCCTTGAGCAAGGGAAGGTCCTGCCCCTCAACAGCTATCTCATACTTGTAGATATCACCCTCTACTATTCCTGGAATAAAGAGCTCCCAGAGGCCCTGTTCGTGATATTTTCGCATCGGATGACGGCGACCGTCCCACTCATTGAAACTGCCGACCACGCTCACCCGCTTGGCCCCCGGCGCACTGACAACAAACCGCGTCCCGGGCACTTCACCGATTTTCATCTGATGCGAGCCCATCCACTCATAAGCCCTGCGGTGATTGCCTTCACCCCATAACTGAAGGTCATAATCCGACAGCGTAGGTCCGAACGAATAGGGATCGGCCGTTGTAAAAGAATTGCCATCGTAAAGAGCTATTTCATAGTAGTAGGATGGGGCCTCTTCTTTTCCCTCAAAAAAACTCTCAAATACGCCACCGTCACTGATTTTGGACATCTCCTCATAGGATGTCCCGTTATCCAGCCATATCTTTACGGCCTCGGCATTGGGTTGCAAGGTGCGGATGACAATCCCCTCCTTTTTCCCCTTTTTGTATTGGTGCGGCCCAAGTACCGCAAATGGATCTGAGTGATCGGCCCGTTCCAGTGCAGAGATTTGAGCTCGGTCGAGAAACTTCTGTATCACAGGCATATATTTCGGAGGATAATTTATATTGACGGGTAAAATACAAAGATTTCATCTAAAATTAAGTACATCAGAATACGCGCTGATGCGTTAGTCTGTCTCATCGTGCATATGAATTCTCACCTTAATAATTACGGGTAATAATCCCTTGAAAGCCAGTCATCTCATAGCCAGAAGATACCTTTTCTCGAGAAAAAATGTATCCCTGATTAATACGCTGACCATGATCAGCGTGGCCGGTGTGACCGTGGGGACCGCTCTGCTGATCGTAGTGCTCTCGGTATTTAACGGTTTTTTTGAGGTAATCAAAAGCATGCTGATGGCCAACGACCCCGATCTGCGCATTGAATCGGCCGAGACGCGCTCTTTCGTGATTACGGAATCCATGGAACAGACGCTCGCCGGAATACCGGAAATCGATGTGCTGTCGCCGTTTATCCAGGGCAAGGCGCTTGTTGCCCACCGCGGACGAAGAGACCAGGTGGTTGTTGTGAAGGGGGTGGATCCCGAGCGTTTCGCCCGGTATGCCGATCTGGATGCCCTGATGTTTGCCGGCGGACTGGATCTGGACGTTCGCAACCGCATGCCGGGCATTCTGCTTTCAGATCAGGTCAGCCGCAGCCTCCAGCTGAACATCGGCGATGACATCGCCCTGCTCAGCGCCTCGGGCATGCGGCGCGCGCTCACCCAGTTCACCGGTCCGCGTGTAAGCCGCTTTGAGGTGCGCGGGATCTACGATATGAGACAGGTGATCGACGAACCGGTCATGTATGTCGATATCGCCGCAGCCCAGCGCTTGTTCGATCTGCGTAATGAAGTGTCCGGCCTCGATATCAGCTTGCATGACCACAACCGCGCCGATGCCGTCAAACACATTCTGCAGCGGGAACTGGGCGAACAGTACCGCGTGCAGACATGGTATGATCTGCAAAAGCCGCTCTACGATGTCATGAACCTCGAAAAATGGGGCGCCTACTTCATCCTGATGATCATTGTCCTTGTAGCCGTGCTCAATATCGTCGGTTCCCTCACCATGGTCGTGATCCAGAAACAGCGCGACATCGGGTTGCTCCGGTCCATAGGATTCCGCAGAAAGGATATCATGAGCGTATTTCTTCGGCAGGGATGGTACGTGGGGCTCATCGGCTGTATCATGGGAGGTGCGGCCGGACTCTCCCTCTCATGGCTGCAGGACCGCTACGAAATGGTGAAACTGGCCGGGGCGGAGTCGTTCATCATCTCTGCCTATCCGATACAGATTCAGTGGATGGATGTCAGTTTTGTGCTGGGAGGTAGCCTGCTGCTCTGCGTACTCGCCAGCTGGTACCCCGCTCTCAGAGCCGCCTCCATCCAGCCGGCTGATGCCGTGCGCAACGAATGAGATGCTGACCGTTCTTTGCTGATGAATATCGGTCCGGCTATTCGCAATGCCCTGCTTTTGGGGGATCCCCCGCTCCGGAGCACCGGCCTGGGGTTCCTCCAGGGCTCCGCTACCGTTCGGTGTAGCTGTCGGGAAGATCGTTCTCATAGAGCACCACATCTCCATCCACAAGCCGCTCCCTGAGCAGGTCGTTGGCTTCGAAAAGGCTGGCGACCACGGATATCTCTTTCTCCGGATACCCTCCTTCCACAAGGCCGTCATAGACCGGCCGGGTCTGGTTTTCACCAACAAGGTACACATGATCCGGTGCGTGTTTTGCCATATGGCGTCCAAACTGACGGTTCTCCTCCTCCTGCCGGTCCCCCAGCTCGATCATGCCGGGCGTTACGATATATTTCCTGCCCGTTTTGAATGCCGCCAGCACCGAAACGGCATTTTTTGCCCCGACGGGATTGGAGTTGAATGCATCGTCAATGACCAGCACCCCATTGCGCTTCTTGAGTTCCAGGCGGTGCTCCACCGGCCGCGCTTTCTGCAGCGCCACGCGAATGGTGGGCAACCGCAGGCCCATGACCAGTCCGGCCGCCGCCGCCAGCAGCGCATTCTGCACGCTGTGTTCACCGAGAAGCGCCATGGTGATTCGCTCCGAGCCGCCACCGCTCAGGTTTGCCGGCCCTTGATCGCCGCGGATCCGCGATGATGCCCCGGATTCGGCGCCCCCCATGCCGCCTCCCCCGCTTTCCGGCATTACATGCAGCACAAACGAACAACCGTTCTCATCATAAGTGATCTCTTCCGCGTGGATGTGGTTGTTGCCTTGCGTGATTCCCGCCCGGATCACGGAGATATCGTCCCGGTCGGCCATGGCGCGGACCCGGTCGTCATCCCCGTTGAGCAGCGCGGTTCCTCCTGGTGGAAGATGACGGACCAGGGCGCCCTTGGTATGTGCGATCGCATCCACCGAACCAAAACTCTCCAGGTGGGCAACGCCGACATTGGTGACCACGGCAATATCCGGCCGGGCAATGCGGCACAGTTCATCGATATTTCCGGCGTATCGGGCACCCATTTCGAGGATCAGAACCTGGTCGCCCGCCTGCAGGTCGTTATTGATCACCTTGCAGATGCCCATCGGGGTGTTGTAGCTCCCTGGTGTGGTGCAGACCCGAAAGCGTTCTTTGAGGACCGTATCCAAAAGAAATTTGGTGCTGGTCTTTCCATAGCTGCCCGTCACCGCAATTATCTGCAGGTCTGGCATGGCAGCGATCTTTTTGCGGGCCTTCTGCTTGAAACGGTACTGGATGAGTTTTTCCACAGGATGCACCACGGCGGCGGCAAGGATCAGCACAAACGGCAGCAGGAGATCGGCAAATGCCCACGCCACCAGCAGCGTATACATGTCCGGGAACAAGGTGCCGCGGTAAAAAGAAAGGGCGGTTCCCAGCATGGGTACCCATAGCGCCAGCAGCACCATCACCACGGTCAGGCGGATAACGCGCGGAGTGAATACCAGCGGCTTTTTGACCTGCTCCGTATCAAAGTCCGCCACACTCCCGAACCAGAAAGCGGTGAAGATGAAAAGCACTACCGAAAGGGAGGATGTAGTGAGCAGCGGCTCCAGGTAGTGGAGGGCCACCAGCACCAGCAGGATAAGCGCCAGGTTGGGAACAGGCAGCAGCACCGTGCTCCAGTGGCGGATCAGCCAGGCAGAAAATTCATTGAATTTGTATCCTTTCTGCTGGAAAATGTGCAGCAAATGCCTGCCGCGGTACAGCATGTGCCGCAGCATGATGAAGATCACTACCCAGGAGAGGGCCTCAATAAATGCGTAATACCAGCTCACGTAGTGCCCGATTTTGTTCCCGTCCATCCGTTATCCGAAAAACTTGCGCGTAATATACCAAGTTCTGTTATCTTGTCAGGCGATTCTTTCAGAAACAGTACAACCCGATGAAATGGCCATGACGGCAACCCGTCACACAGAAGCATGATTAAAACCGGTCATGGATATTCTATCTGACCTTATGAATCCAAAGATT
>RECX01000183.1 GCA_007693825.1 Balneolaceae bacterium | reverse complement strand
GTTCCGGTAATCCATCTGGTAGAGCTGGTCGCCGGACAGGATAAGGATCTTGTCGGCCCGGTGATTCTGCAGATAACGGAACGTCTGACGGACGGCGTCCGCCGTACCCTGATACCACTGATGTGAACTTGGAGTCTGTTCTGCCGCAAGGATATCAACAAAACCTCTTGAGAAAGGGTCGAAGTGAAATGTATTTTTGATATGTTGATTGAGTGAGGCAGAATTGAACTGTGTAAGCACGTAAATCTGACGTATCTCCGAATGCAGGCAATTGGATATGGGTATATCCACAAGCCGGTACTTCCCTCCGACCGGCACGGCGGGTTTGGATCTGTTTTTTGTCAAAGGGAAAAGACGGCTTCCGGCACCGCCACCAAGTATAACGGCTAATGTTGATTCCATCATGGTTACTTCTCCTTGATTAATGATTCGTACATTTTGTGATATTTTTCCGCCGAGCTATGCCAGGAGAAATTCTTGGTAATAGCTCTCTTCTGAAGCGTGGTCATCAGCTTCCTGTCAAAATAAACTGTGGATGCTCTCTGCAGCGCGTGGTAGGCATCATCAAGATTGAAATGATCAAACAGGACGCCGTATCCGTCCGGCTGCGAAAAGTCTTTGACGGTATCCCTAAGGCCTCCTATATTTCTCACAATGGGAAGTGTCGCATATCTCATTGCGTACATCTGGTTGAGCCCGCACGGTTCCACCCTTGAGGGCATCATGAGAAAATCACTGGCGGCATAGATGCGATGCGCCAGTTCTTCATTGTAGGTTAGAGATGCATCAAAAAAATTGACGTAACGTCCTTTCATCTCCCTGAACTTGTCGTGGAGCCATGGTTCACCGGTGCCAAGAATCAGGAAACTGCCTTTAAGCCCCGTCTCCAGATAGCGGACAATCAGATCCGGCAGAAGGTCGGCGCCTTTCTCGTCTACCAGTCTTCCGATAAATGAAAACAACGGAAGCTCCGGATCGAAGCCGAACTCACTGCAGATCCACTCCTTGTTTTTCGCCTTTCCGTCCTGGAATGTCTTTTCATCATAATTTTTTATGACCAGCGGATCGGTTTCAGGATTCCAGACATCGGTATCGATTCCATTGATGATACCCACTGATTTCATGTGCTCGTGGGACAGCAGGGACTCCAGGCCCTTGCAAGAATGCTGCAGTTCATGCAGATAGGAATCTGAAACGGTAGTAATTTTCCATGCCGTGCGGATACCTGCCGAAAGAGCGTTGAGTCTCCCGTTCCAGTAGAGAAACCCTTCCCGCTCAGGATTTATTTTCGGCAGCAGGAATTGTTTTCCAGGGTCGTACCACCCCTGGTAATGCCCGTTGTGAATGGTCAGCACTGATGGGATGGCGTGGAATTCATGATAAACCGGAGAGCTGGTCATCAGGAACGGAATAAGTGCCGTGTGATGATCGTGGCAGTGGATCACATCCGGTTTTTGACTGAACGATTTAAGCCAGTCAAGCACCGCAATCTGAAATGTTGCAAACCGTTCGAATTCATCCCAGTAAGGAAAATCACTCTGCGGATCGATGTAAATCCCCGGCCTGTCAAGCCTTCCAGGTATATCCACAAGGTATAGTGGAAATCCGAGGACTCCACCCGCTTCCCGAACGATCCGGTATTCAAACCGCTCCTCTCCGAGGCGGGCAACACCCATATGAACGGTATCGAGCTGATGGTTGCGTACCCATTCTATGTCAAAATGAGGCATGACAACCCACGAATCGACGTCAAACTGTTGTAAATATTTTGGGAGCGCACCAACAACATCGGCCAGACCGCCGGCTTTGGCCACCGGATAACACTCAAAACTGATGTGAATAACCTGCATAAGAAACTTTCTGCTGTGATTTACGTAAACAATTGTTTTACCTGTATCTCATTGGATGTCCTGTGGAAACAAGCTCTCCGTTGACCGGTCAATTGACCGAAAAAACATCGCAGGTGCAACATTTTACAGGTATATAAGAAATTTGAAGACTATCTTACAAACTTTATTTTTTCGGCATTCTGAATATTGACTAATTACTTGAACAGTGATCTGCCATGAGTGATTCCATAGTCCGGTTTGATGGTGTTACCAAAAAGTTTGGCGACTTCCGTGCTGTGGATGATGTCAGCTTTGAAGTCAGGCAGGGCCGTATTTTCGGCCTTCTCGGACCCAACGGTGCCGGAAAAACGACCAGCATCCGCATGCTTACATATATTTTGAAGCCGGATTCCGGCAGCATCACGGTTTTCGGAATCCCGGTGGGACCCGAAACCCAGGCACGCCTGGGCTACCTGCCGGAAGAACGCGGGCTCTACAAAAAAATGAAAGTCGGTGAGCAGCTGATCTATCTGGCGCGGCTCAGGGGCCTTTCCAGGCAGGACGCCCGCAAGCGCATCCGTTACTGGCTCGAACGTTTTGGCGCATATGATTGGATTGGCCAGGAAGTCGGGGAGCTCTCCAAGGGTATGCAGCAAAAAATTCAATTTGTCGCCACCATTTCGCATGACCCTGACTGCCTCATTTTTGACGAGCCGTTCAGCGGCCTAGACCCTATCAACAGCGAAATGCTGAAGGACGTGATCCTGGAACTGCGGGATGCCGGCAAAACCATCTTTTTCGCCACGCACAGAATGGAACAGGTGGAACAGCTCTGCGATGACATTGCCCTGTTCAACAAAGGCCAGCTCATCCTCAACGGAGACCTGAATCAGATTCGGTCATCCTACGGGCAGAACAGTATCCGGTTGCGGTTTACCGGTGACAGCCGGTTTCTGTCCGAGCTGAAAAATGTCCGCGTAAACAACAGATCCACGAATTTTGCGGAGTTGCGGCTGCTGGAGGGAGCTGATGATCAGGCCATTTTGCGGGAAGCTCAGAAATATGTTCGTGTTCAGGGATTTGAGCTCGTGCAGCCGAGTATACAGGAAATATTCATTGATTCCGTTTCCAGGGAGGTGGGCTCATGATCCATAGAGAGAAACTTCTGCTTATCATCCAACGGGAATATCTTACGCGATTGAAAAGCAAGATATTCGTTGTTTCCACTATTCTGGCGCCGGTGCTAATGATCCTCCTGCTGGTATTGCCAGCCCTCATACAGACCATGTCCGGCGACCGTGTCCGCCAGTTTCTTGTCTATGATGAAACCGGTGCTGTTGGACAGGAACTGGTGGCCGGCGACTCGGTTTATTACCAGCTGACCGATGCCGATCCTGATTCGTTGCGGCAATCCCTTATGCGGGGCGAAATTGAAGGTTACATCGTCATACCGCATGAACTGCTGGATGGCAAGGGCAGTGCGGTGTTTTATCACGGTGGCACTGCGGGGATGACAGTTACATCGAGAATCCGAACCGACATACAGCGAACCGTCCGGGATATCCGGCTCGACCGGCTGGACACCCCGGCGGAAGTCCGTCACATCCTGTCAGATCGCGTCCAGACGGAAAATCTTACCATCACGGCTGAAGGTGAAGAGGCGGCCGACAGTGACTTTTACATGGTCCTTGGGTTCATCATGGGATTCATTATTTACGGTGCGATGTTCGGCTATGGCGCCGTTATCATGCGCAGTGTGATGGAGGAAAAAACAAGCCGTATCGTGGAAGTGATCGCCTCCTCAGTCCGGCCTTTTGAGTTGCTTATGGGGAAGGTAATCGGGGTTGCCATGCTGGGACTGACGCAGTTTATCATCTGGGCCGTCGCCGGGGCAGTATTGATGGCTGCTGCCGGACCCGTCATCGCGCTTTTCCTTGGTGCCGGACCGGAGACTGCAGAAGCCGCTGATGCTGCTGCAGAGGTGGCTGCCTTCAGCATCCCTCCGATCGGACCGATGATATGGATCAGTTTTGTACTTTTTTTCCTGCTTGGATTCCTGATATACAGTTCGCTTTTTGCGGCTGTTGGTTCCGCAGTAGATCAGGAGTCGGACAGCCAGCAACTGCAGCTGCCCATCATCATGCTGATCATCATCCCGCTGATGTTTCTTTTTCCGGTATCAGATGACCCTGCTTCCACACTTTCCGTTACCCTGTCCATGGTGCCCTTTTTTGCACCTATCCTGATGCCGGTTCGCATGGCAGTACTTCAGATCCCAATCTGGCAGTTCGGTGCCACTGTCCTGCTCATGATCCTTACTTTCGTTCTCCTGATGTGGATGAGCGCCCGGATTTACCGCACAGGAATCCTCATGTACGGTAAAAAAGCCAGTTTCAGGGAGCTTTGGAGGTGGATGCGGGAAAACTGAAACAGAGTGCAGCCACTTGTTTCTGCAGTATACTCCAGTATGATACCGTATGCTCCGGACAGGATTCCGTTACAGGCGTCAGTTAAGGCTGATGGGATTGCTGAACGCGATTTCGGCGAGTTCGTAGCGAGATTGCTGTACGATTTTTTTCCGCGCAATTTCGTGTGTGGTGCGATGCAGAAACATGAACATAACACCATCCCTGTTGAATCCGCTTTCAATAAGATTATTGAGCGTGTTTCTCAGCCTGCTGTAATCATGGTCGTGAAGCACATCATTAACCCAGGCATCGATGATGTCATCGCGCTTTGACTTGGGCGGAAGTTTAATGATATAATTCATAAAAACAAGTAGTGGTGTGGTGTTATTCTTGGGAAGCGAGCACGCTTGCCTGTTTCAATATACGAATATCATACTCAACCAACATACGAGAGTCTAAAAAAGGTCCACGATCCTCCAAATTCATGAGCGATACGGAAAAAAGAGTGGCAAAGCGTATCCTGGGATCAGGATCTTCAGAAAATTCCCGGGCAAAATCTTTCTGCCAGCCTGTGTGTGCCGCGTGTTTTCTCAGCTGCCGGAAAGCCAGCCAGCGGAGTTCAAAGGAATAGCCGGCATTCAGGTACTCGCGGACAGCGTTCACTGCAGACTCGTCAGCCGGAATGGCAAACAGTTCCTCGATCAGTGTTTTTGAAAACAGCTGATCCTGGCGGTCCTCCCTGAGAAAACGAATGGCAAATTCGCGGAAGTCTTCCCCGGATATCAGTTTTCTGTAGGTGCGTATGGCCTCGTTGACCAATCTGATGTCATCGGAGCTCTGGATAACGGAAAGAACCTGGTTTTCAACCTGGCTATTCCCCCTGTATGCTCCCAGGGCTTTCATGGATTCCAAACGGATCAGCTCATGCCGGGAAGTAATGCCCTCCAGAAAACGACGCTCAGTGCCGCTTGCCCCGGATGTGAGTTCAGCCATGAGCCGATGCATGGCAGCCAGTACTTCCGGGTCCTGTTCCCGATTCAGCAGGTCCTGTACGGCAAGCTGCAGGTCCGGGTCCGTCGAGAAATCCCTGAGAGCCAGTGCCGCTTCTTTTCTTCTGTCCGCATCCTCATCACGCCGCAGCTGATAAAGCCAGTACGAAAAAGGCTTCTCCAAATGAAACCGTATATCATTCTCCTCTGCCGCTTCCATCCACAGATTGTTAATGAAACCGCCGGGGGACAATTCCAGCCGGTCACCGGTACCGGAAAAGGTGACGGACCTGTCATGAATTCGGCCGTCACGAACAAAATAAACGCGGACGTCAATTTCCTCGTCAAACAGATCATCAAGCGCCTCAAAGGTCAGGGATATTCGGTCTGATCCGCGGATTTCCTCCGCTGCTACCCGATAGCGCAATGACATATCGGGCTGAGTTTCCGTGATCTGAGGAGTATCCATCCATCGGCCCGTTATTTCGTATATCAGGGAAGAAAACTCAAAAGAGGTCAGCACCCCCTTGCGGGCAGCAAGGGTTCTCATGAGTCCATCAAGTGCGCCGGTGTAGACCGGCATGGAGTTTTGGCGCAAAAAGTGGCGTGACCATTGCCACTGATCCATGCTCCGGGCCTGATAAACCGTTTCAGGAATGATAAATGCCTCCTCAACGGGATCCTTTGCCGCCTGCCAGTCCGCTTCTGACAGCTTCTCGGCGGCCAGTGCCTGCAACAGCGTAATGTGACCGGATTCCTGCCAGCGTTCCGGCCTCAGTGAAATACCGAACCATTGTGCAGCCAGTGCACGTGCTATCACCGTGCCCGCCTGATCGCTCTCGTCATGAGTTACAACGGCACCGGCATAATAGGGACATGTTTCCCACATGTTGTCCGACAACAAAACAGCATGGAAGGCCTGAAGGGGAATTTCACTTTGCATCAGGCGCTCGTAGTCACGTACACGCCGGGTCATGAATGACAACAGTTCCTGAATGCGGTCCGGGGTGGAAACTCCTTCCTCCCGGTAGATTCTCAAATTTTTTGTACCTGAAAACGAATCCTCCACTTCAAATTGTCCGGCAGCAAAAAAAAGACCGGAAAGCGGCACATCCACGGCACTTCGAAACACAAAAAGACGCCCCCCGTCCGTGCTGGTCTCCACCTCCAGTGCTCCGGTGGCAACCCCCGTGAGCGGTTCCGGCACTTCAAGCCTGATGACTACCGGCATTGCTGCCCATGGATGGATGGGACCGGGAACCCAGTGAGCGGTACTGCCGGGCAGTGCTGACGAGAAAATAGTTCCGTTATGCCGGAAATGCACACCAAATTCCGGATCAGCGGTATAGCTTGCAGAGAGGACATGTTCCCTGCCCGGATCCGGTTCGTCCGGGAAAGAAATGACCAGCGAATCACCCTGCAAGCGGTACGGCACCCGCTCCCCGTTCAGAGTAAGTTCCCTGATCGTCATGCCGGGAGCCGACCAGACAAGCTTATCCACGTAAGCATGTTTTGGACGAAACCGGTAGGCAGCCATACCACGGATTTTTTTTCCATCAAAACCCGCTTCCAGCTGCAACTCCAAACCGGCATATGTGACCTCCATGTCCGGCCGGACCGGATAGTCCGAGACACGGGTCCCTCTCTGGTCCGGTGAATGGATGGCCTGGATAGCGGCTGTATTCAAACAGATAAACAGGACTGTCAGCAAAACGGATTTCAATGCGACTGGCATTCTTTCCATGTGTTTGTTTGGATAGGATTGTCAATAATCAGCGAGTGGATTCCATGGCGGACAACACAACGGGCGCCAGCTTCTCATTGGCAGAGAAACCGTGTCCGCTGTCAATAGCCGCATGACCGGCAAAATCAAGAAAAACACCTCCGGATTCCTGCATGACCGGAAGCAGCGGGGCGGCGTCCCATATGTTAAGCAATGGATCAAACATGATATCTGCTCTTCCGGTGGCAACCATCATGTGGCCGTACGCATCACCCCAGGTGCGATGCAACCGGCATTCGTCAAGCAAAACCCGGAAAGGATCCTCCAGTCCCTCACTGATGATGGTCGTGATGTCCGTGCTGAGGAGAACGGCCTTGCGCATGAGGGCGGTTTCGGATACGCGACAGTCCTTGCCATTGTAGCGGGCGCCCAGCCCAATGGCGGCCTCGCAAAGTTCGTCCGTTGCCGGGGCATAGATAACCCCGATTTCAGGCTCACCATCGATGGTAACACCAATAAGCGTGGTATAGAGCGGAATTCCGTGAATGAACGACAGCGTGCCATCTACGGGATCCAGAATCCAGCGGATGGAAGATGCTTCCTTTTCAGTTCCGAATTCTTCCCCGACAATGCCGTGATCCGGGTATTTTTCGACGATTCGTTCCCGCATCCATTTCTCTGCTTCCCGATCGGCGATGGTCACGGGAGAATCATCACCCTTGCGTTCCACATCAATTTTTTTTCTGAAATGGGCGAGTGTTTTTTTACCGGCGGCGCGCGCCAGGTAAATTGCAAATTGCAATAATTCCTCTTTTGTGTTCTGTTCCATTGTAAATAGATGTTACGGCTGATATCTTTGATGATTTGACACAATAATGCAAAATAACAAAAAGATGTCATCAGACGGAATAATTTCTCAAATCGCCAAAGAGCTGTCCCTGCCTGCAGGACATGTCTCTGCGGTAACCTCAATGCTCGAGGAAGGAGCAACAATCCCATTCATGGCACGCTACCGCCAGGAGCGCACAGGCGGACTTGATGAGGAAATCCTGCGGGAGATCCGTGATCGGCTCGAATATCTCAGGCTGCTTGCCGAGCGCAAGGAGACGGTTCTGGCGTCCATCCGCGAACAGGGAAAGCTGACGGAGGAACTGGAGGAACAGGTCCGTTCCTGTTCGTTGCTGAAAGACCTTGAGGACATCTATCTGCCCTACAAACAGAAGCGTAAAACGAGGGCGAGCATTGCCCGGGAAAAAGGGCTGGAACCACTGGCGGATCAGATGTGGGAAGAGGATGTGGTAAACGGAAGCCCCGAATCGATAGCCGCAACGTTTATCAATGCCGAAGCAGGTGTGCCTGATGTGGAGGATGCGCTCCAGGGTGCACGTGACATCTGCGCGGAATGGATCAATGAAGAGGTAGACTTGCGCAACGCACTGCGCAAGCAGATCCAGCGGCATGGTGCACTCCGGACCTCCAGAGGTTCTGAACCGGACGAGCGCGAAACCTTCCGTGAGTACTATGATTTCAATTGCAAAATAAGCTATCTCAAACCACACCAGATACTTGCGATTAACCGGGGTGAACGGGAAGGAATTCTTGGCGCCAAGCTAGAAATCTTGGAGGATAAAGCACTTGAACGCATGGAGCGCTTTATCATAACAAATCGAAAATCGATTTTTTCCAGCCATCTTTCACTGGCTTTGCGGGACAGTTTCAAGCGGCTTCTGTTTCCTGCACTTGAAAGGGAGGCGCGAAAGGAGCTGACAGAAAAAGCCGAGGAGCATGCCATCCACACTTTCGCGGAAAATCTGAGAAACCTTCTGCTTCAACCGCCACTGTCTGCCCGCACGGTGATGGGCATTGATCCGGGCTACCGGACCGGTTGCAAGGTTGCTGTTGTGGATGGTACCGGTAAATATCTGGAAGGGACCACGATTTACCCTACTCCTCCCCTGAAGAAAGTACGGGAGTCCATCCAGACCATGGATCGGCTCATTGACGCTCACGGTGTCACTCTTATTGCAATCGGGAACGGAACCGGCAGCCGGGAGACCGAGCTGGCAGTTGCAGCGCTGATTTCGGAGAGGCAAACCAGGAACAGGGACGAGGATCTGCACTATCTCATTGTCAATGAGGCCGGTGCTTCGGTCTATTCGGCATCTCCCCTCGCCAAGCAGGAGTTTCCAGACCTGGAGGCGGCCATGAGGGGAAACATTTCCATTGCCCGTCGCGTGCAGGACCCACTGGCCGAGCTGGTCAAGATCGATCCCAAATCCATTGGAGTTGGCCTGTATCAGCATGATGTCAACCAGGCAAACCTTTCACGAAAACTGGATGATGTGGTTGAAAGCTGCGTGAACAATGTCGGTGTAAACCTGAACTCAGCCAGTTCGTCGCTTTTGGCCTATGTCTCCGGCCTCAGCCGCACGATCGCTGAAAAGATCGTTTCGTACCGCAATAAAAACGGTATTTTTCGCGGCCGTCAGGAGCTGTTTAAGGTTTCCGGACTGGGCGCGTTCCGTTTTCAGCAGGCGGCGGGGTTCCTTCGCATACCGGAATCATCCAACCCGCTGGACAACACCGCCATCCACCCGGAAAGCTATGACGCAACGCTCAAACTCTGTGATTCCATCGGAGTGCAGCCCGGGGAAATTCCGGATTCGGTCGCCCTTTTCCCCATCAAATTCCGGAACCTCAAAACAGATGAAACCGCCAGGAAACTGGGTGTCGGGACACCTACGCTGGAACTGATCATGGAGCAGCTGCAAAAACCGGGACGAGATCCAAGGGAATCCCTTCCGAAGCCATTGCTCCGGCAGGAAATCCTTTCCATGAGCGACCTGAGGGAAGGTCTGGAACTGGAAGGGACCGTGCGCAATGTGGTTGACTTCGGGGCTTTTGTGGATATCGGTGTCAAGCAGGACGGGCTTCTTCACATCTCAAAAATGAGCAGCAAACGTGTCACAAATCCGCATGATGTGGTTTCTGTGGGTGATATCATCAAAGTGCGGATCGCCTCCGTCGATGAGCAGCGCGGGCGTATCAGTCTGGAGATGGCAGGGATGAATTCTCCAGAAGCTCTTTGAATTTCCGGTCCAATGCAGGCAATCTGTGAACCGACTTGCGCAGCCAGAGCAAGTAGAGTACTTCCTTTTCTTCCGGGGTCAGGTTCCAGTCGTTTTTTTGCTCATCAAGATGTCTTCGCAGATGGTACAGGCAAAGTGCCACGCTCACGGAGATATTGAAACTCTCACTGAATCCATGCATGGGAATATGCAGCCACTCATCTGCCTGCGCTATGGCATAGGAGGTCAGTCCGAGTTTTTCGGTGCCAAAAACCAGGGCTGCGGGTTGATCCGGAACATAGTCAGGCAGTGCAACCTGTTTTTCGTGGGGAGTGGTTGCTACAATGCGATACCCCCTCTCCCGGAGCTCTCTGTAGGCAATCTCCGTATTGTTGACGTGCCTGTCTCTGTAGCGGTGGACATCAAGCCATTTTTCAGAGCCGATGGTAACACTTTTGTCCACATCAAATACATTCCGGTTTTCTATGACGTGGACATCCTGTATCCCAAAGGCATCGCAGCTTCTGAGCACGGCAGAGGCATTTTGTGACTGGTAGATATCCTCCAGCACAACGGTAAAAAAGCGCGTCCGGTTGTTGAGGATGTATTGAAACAGCTTTTTTTTGTGTTCGCTGACATACTGTTCAAAAAAAGCGGTCTGCTGCTTGCTGATTCTTCTTTTCGATGTCCCGGTCATTTCGATTGTGGCGGTCCTATTCGAATTCGCGTACCGGCTTGCTGTTCAGCTTGAATCCCTTTTTACGAACCGTCTGGATGTAATTGACAGGCGTCAGTTCCTCGATTTTCTTCCTGATATAGCTGATGTATACGTTGAGGAAATTGGTATTTGTATCAAAGTTTATATCCCATACGTTGTTCGTGAGTTCATCTTTGTAGAGGATCCTGTCAGGATTCTTCATGAAATAAGCCATCAGGTTGAACTCATTATTCGTCAGCAGCACTTTGGTGTCCTTGACGAAGAACTCCCGGTTCACCAGGTCAATTTTGAGCTCGCCGCATTCATAGGTGTTGTTGGTCTCTTCCCCTTTTCTGACACGCCGGATGATGGCGTTTATACGGGCAAGCAACTCTTTGTTGTCAAATGGTTTGGTGAGGTAATCGTCGGCGCCCGTATTGAGACCCGCAATCTTGGTGTCCGTGTTCTGATACGCTGAGAGAATGAGGATGGGAGTAGCTATATTGTTTTCGCGCAGTGTCTTGCACACCTCCAAGCCACTTCTGTCGGGCAAACCAAGATCGAGGATAATGATTTCGAAGTCATCTTCAAGAGCCATCCTCTCTCCGGTATCCGCTCTGTCAGCGACTGTTATCTCGTGGCCCTCGTTTTCCAGTACATGTTTAACAAGGGTACGAACAATCCTGTCGTCTTCGATAACAAGTATTTTCATAGAAGCTCGTGATGTACTTATCCAATGTGGAAAATGCCGATGGCTGACGGGAAACTGGCATTTTTATGTAAGAAACTCTTCCCAACTATAACACAAATGAACATCAAAAATACAGAAAAATCCACATTAAATAACAAATTTTTACTGTTGTTTCTAAAAAAGCGCCTGTACCGGGGTAATTCCGGACCTGCGAGGGCCACCGGAATTTCAATTTGAAAATTATGAAGCCGTATTCAGTGAGAATCCATGGTCGTTATTCCTGATCCGCTGATTTTGAATCCCCCTGAATCCATCGCTGTATCGTTCTGGCTGTCTCTTCGGTAATTTCGGCATCTTTTCCCGAAAGTCCAAGCATCCTGAGATGCTTGTATCGCGAACTGTCCTGCTCCATCCATGATCTATTCACCGAGCCGCCGAACAGAATCATCTCGTTTATGTAGTGAGGCCTGGTGGCGCAAAAATAGGAAACCTGGTTTCGGGAACCCTCCCATCCCACGAGCACCAGCCTGCCCGCCTCAATGTGAGGAAGCAGTCCGTCGATGACTTCCTGAAGAAACTCGGATACATATTCACGGGCGGCTGTAATGGTCTGTTCGTCTTTATGGTTCGGTATCCAGTAGTACGCACGGTCCTCATCTTCCGGCAAGACATCGGGATACGGTGCCTGGATCAGCAAATGGTGACCCTGGAGGACCATCAGCGGTGTAATTGTTTTTTCCAGATCGGCCAGGTTTCTGCCGGTTTCATGCAGATACACATATAGCGGTTGTTTACCGTTGTTCGCGGTGCGGTAAAGACGGTACGGCACTTCCAGATAAAAAGAAGCCTTGCCGGAAAGTATCAGTTCTTGCTTGCTCATATAAATGGGTTAATGGATGGTTTCTCCGGCTGACCGGTATATGAAAATACCAAGTAAAATGGATAATATCACGAATGCCATGGCACCTTTGATGATCAGTGCGAAAGAATGTCCGGCATCCAGAAGAAGCCCAAAAAGGACAGGGCTTATGGCCGTGCTTATCACCATGAACATGGTCATCATGCTGCGGATCGTACCGAGATTGGCCGTACCGTACAGCTCCACATACAGGGCGGTATTGATAGTGAAAGCCGCTCCCATGGAGACTCCCGCCAGAAACATGTACATATAAACCATGACAGGTTCGGTTGATACCAGCAATGAGCCGAATCCTGCCAGCAGCGGAATCAGGAAGAAAGGAAAAAGCCGGCAGGCCGTGAAGCGATCAATAAGAGATCCTGTGAGCAGAGATGAAGCCGATTTGGATACTGCAAAGGCGATAAAGGCCGTTGCCATGATTTCCATATTCCAGCCCTTGAAATCGGCAAGCTGCGTCTGGTACAGAAAAAAACCTGTCAGCAGAAACGGAGCGGACACGGCACCGGGGAGAAGCAGGTAGAAACGTGCATCCTTAAGCACAAGCCTTCGCCGCCACTGATGCCCTGCTGCGTCCCTGTCGGCGTTGCCGTTGCCTGTTTGCGTCCCGTTTTGGGCATGCTCCCGGGGGTCACGTCCGAGCGTATACACAATGATTGCCGGCAGCAGCAGCAACACAAGGAAACTGACGAACGTCCAGCCCATCCGCCATCCGACCGCACCTATCAATGCGGTTATGGTTATAGGCAGCACCGCCTCTCCAAAAGAGAAACCGAGATTGGTCAGACTCAGGGCCCGTCCCCGGGTGGTAGAAAAATACCGGCCCATGGTCGTGTGGGCTGTATGTCCGCACAAGCCCTGGCCAAACAATCTGATACCAAGCAGTCCGATAAACAGCATCCATATCCATTGCGAGGAAGCAATGATCCATATGGCAACAATGTATCCTGCAGTGATTATCAGCGCGTATCTTTTCAAGGAGACCTTGTCGATAAGTGCGCCTGCCCATGCCAGTACAAAAGCACTGGCCAGTGTCGCCGCGGAGTATAAAGAGCCGAAGTAGGCGTTTGAGATGCCAAACGAATCCAGAAAACCAGGCACGAAAACCGATACCAGAAAGGTCTGGCCGAAACTTGAAAAAAAAGTCAGCGCAAATCCGAAAAAGATCAGCCGTTTATAGCGTATTGCGAATTGAAGAAGGTTCACTGGTTGCCGGGCTATTCCCCTTTATAACTGTTTACAGCTCTGAGCGCTGTTTCGAGGTCATGGTCACTTATCTGGAAATGGAAGGTGGCCCGAACGGTGTCGTCGCCAAATGGTATCATGGCTACATCCTGGCTTTCAAACCAGGCAAGCGCCTCATCGACAGTGCCTTTGGTCACCTTGAAGAGCAGAATATTGGTTTCAACATGTTCGGGATCGATATGAAAGCATGTTGAACCGGCCACAGCTTCCGCCATTTTTTTCGCCTTCCTGTGATCTTCCTCCAGTTTCTCAAAATGGTGATCCAGGGCATAGGATGCTGCTGCTGCCAGCATTCCCGCCTGTCTCATTCCTCCTCCAAGGATCTTGCGGAAACGCCGGGCCTTTTTGATCACGTCCTGCTTGCCAAGCAGCATGGATCCGACCGGCGCTCCCAGCCCTTTGCTGAAGCATACAGAAATGGTATCACATACCGCTCCATATTCCCGAAGCTGTGTCCCGGTGGCCACGGCGGCATTCCAGATCCGTGCACCATCCAGGTGCAATGCAAGTTCCCGTTCCGTGGCAAGCTGATACAATTCCTGCATCACGTGAAGAGGATAGCAGGTGCCGCCACCTTTGTTGGAAGTATTTTCCAGCGCAACAACACGGGTACGCGGATCCCAGTCGTTGCTGTTGCGGATAGCCGACCGGACCAGCGCGGTGTTCAGGACGCCGCGCTCACCCGGAAGGGGACGCAGCTGAATACCGGAAATGAGTCCGCCCGCCGCACCCTCCGAGTGAAAAATATGGGCGTTTTCATCAATGATGACCTCGTCAGCCGGCTGCGTATGCACTTTCAGGCCGATCTGGTTGCCCATCGTCCCACTGGGGACAAACACCCCCTTTTCCATGCCGAACAGATCGGCCACCTTCTCTTCCAGCGCAATGAGTCCGGGATCCTCCCCGAACACATCATCCCCGACGGCGGCCTTGTACATGGCATCCCACATGCCATCGGTGGGACAGGTAACCGTGTCACTGCGCAAATCAATCATGAAGTCTCGCTTTTTTGAGCGGCGGCCAAACCGGTTTCCTTTAGCAGGTCGTTTACCGTTTCTGCGGGTGTTTTCCTGCTGCGTATCGTTTTGTGATACCCTTCCGCTGTAATCAGCACCTCCGCCGGAAGCGCTCTTCGGTTGTACTGGGAAGCCATGGTCATACCATACGCTCCGGTGTCACGTATGGCGAGATAATCTCCCGGCTTGCTTTCCGGCAACGCTCTGTCAAGCCCCAGCATGTCACCGCTTTCACAGATGTTTCCCGCAATATGATAGGTTTGGGAAGTTCCATGAGCATCCGCACTGATATTTACAACCTCATGGTACGCTTCATACAGAGCCGGGCGAAGCAGATGATTGAATCCCGTGTCTGTTCCAAGGAATAATTTGCGGCCCTGATCCTTGACGGTGTTTACCTGGGTGAGAAGGATCCCGGCCGGACCCACAATCCATCTTCCGGGTTCAAAGAAAAAGGATACCGGCCGGTTGTTGGCCTCAAGAAATGCCTTCAGCCGCTTTGACGCCAAATGTGCAAACCGGTCAAGATCAAAAGGTGTCTCATCATGCCTGTAAGGGATCGGGATCCCGCCTCCAAAATTGATGAACGCCAGATCATCCAGGCCGGCGGATGATTTCAACAGCACTTCGATTTCCGCAAGTATGTTTTCAGGCTCCTGAATCCCGCTTCCTATATGAGCATGGATTCCACGGATTCGGACACCGTGTTCTCCAGCCACACGAACCGCCTCCGGAATCAGGTCCAGCCGGATCCCGAACTTGCTGTCCTGGTTTCCCGTATCCACCTTGGCATGATGCCCGTCGCTTATATCCGGTTTGATACGGATGCTGCATTCCGATCCCGGATATGCTTCACAAAACGCCCTGAGCCTGCCAAGGGATCCTATATTCAGGGTCACTCCCTCCTTCGCCGCCCCCTGCATCTCCGCGTCGGTCATGTTGTTTTCCGTATAGAAAATCTGCTTCGGACCGGTTCCCAGTTTCAGGCACAAAAGCACTTCTTCATAGCTTACCGTATCGAAACCAAACCCTTCCCCGGATATGATACGGATGATATGGGGGTTGTCATTTGCCTTGACAGCGTAAAGCCAGGATACCGGAAGGTCAGGAAACAGACGCTTCAGCATCTGGCAACGCTCACGGATCATGGATTCCATATAGACATAGGTAGGCGTACCCCATTTCTGCGCAATGGCAAGCAGCCGGTCGGGGTCGACCGGCAATGATGGATTGTGTTGCATTATGGATTGTGTTGCATTATGGATTGTGTTGCATTTATGTAAACGGTTCTGGTATAGAATTCGTAATTTGTGCATTCATTCATAAACCCCAAACTTACACATATTTTCCTGTTTGATGAAATGGACATCACAGCTTATCGCTGTCAGGATTGCCATCCTTTTTATCGTTCTCATTGTGGTGATCTCCGGATTGTCCGTTTACTGGACTTCCTACAGTGTTGTTCCGTCCCTGGAGGATACGGTAACGCTGAACGGACTGAAAGGGGAAGTGACGGTCGCATGGGACACCCACCAGGTACCCCGCATCAAGGCAAATCATGAGCCGGACCTGTTTCTTGCCATGGGTTTTCTGCATGCACGCGACCGCCTGTGGCAGATGACCAGAAAGCAATACAAGCTGGAGGGGCTTCATTCAAGGGAAATAGCGGAATCCATGGTGGACATCGATCGTTTTTTTCTTACGATGTCATTCGGCGCCATAGCGAAGGAAGTATACCGCCAGTTGCCGCAACCGGAGAAAGTTTTGTTGGATGCCTACGCCAAGGGAGTCAACGCATTCATCGACAAGCATCACAGGCATTTGCCGCCCGAGTTTGCCCTGGGCGATGTGCAGCCGATAGCCTGGGAGCCGTGGCATTCCATCGGTGTATTAATTCTCTGGAGCTGGGACCAGCAACAGGCGTTCTGGGCAAAGCCAGCAATGGCTAATCTTCATTACATTGAAGACGGAACGGCGATCCGTGCGCTGACCGGCATGGACAATGCCAGGGAGCTTTTATGGGGCTCTGGTCAGCCTTCCATGGAAGAAAACGCATACATTTCACTTCTGGATGACTTTTACCGTTTTTCAGAAACCGCCGCTCCCCCCCGCAGCGGTTTGACAGGAACCGGAGCAGCCTTTGCCAGGACCGGAGCCAACCCGTTCGGTCTTCTGACCTATACCAGGGAATCGCTGCTGACACTGCCTGATCCGGGATACGAAATGGCACTGCAAAAGCAGGACAACTGGTACTACGGAGTAACGATACCGGGTTTGCCGGTTTTCACCGGGGGTCAGAACGAACATCTTGCCTGGAAGATACTGCCGCTTATTTCCGATAACGGCTTTTTTTTTACAGGTGAGCTGTTCCGTGATCCGCCGCCACGGCCCGTTGACTGGGAAAATGATCCCGATATCGAGTCCCGCCTGAATCCAAATCTGAGTCTTGATCGTCACATCCTTCCGTTGCGGAACGGAGGTGAGCTGCTGGTTGTAACCAAAAAGGCAGGTCACAGACCGGTCGTGGCCGTCTCGGAGGAATACAACCGATATCTGGCTTTTGAGTGGGTGGGCCCGGCTGCAGCAGATGATATAGCTGCACTTTTCAGTATCAGGAACGCCAACGGTCCGGAACAACTGCAGCGTGCTGCCGAATCACTTGCCATACCACCGGTTCAGATTCTTTATGTCACTGCTGGCGGACAAACCGGGCGCATCACAGGTGGAAAACTGAACAGGGATACTCAGCCGTTCCGGATCAGAGAGACAGGAGAACGCGACACTCCGGTTGCAACCATTGACGCTTCTGTAATTGTGCCTCATCAGCACAATGCAACCGGCAATCCGGTCACATTTATCGAACAACCCGTCCCGGCGCATGCAAATGCAGGCGAAAAATGTCTGTTTGCCCCTCCCTGGAACAGATCCGAAAGACTTCTGCAACTTTTAGAGCAGACCCCTGAAGACCGGTTGGTCTCTGACATCATCGGACAATGGTCAAACGACACATATTCTTCATATGCTGCGGAATTGACTCCAATTATCGTCTCAGCCCTCGAAGTGTCGGCAACGGAGAATGGCACTGATCCTGTACTGGAACTAGTCATCCCCTATCTGAGAAACTGGAACTACAGGTTCGACCCAAATGAAACAGCAGCGACCCTTTTCCAGCAGTTCCAAAAAACCGCCGCGCGGAACCTGTATCGCCCCTGGCTTGAGGATCGTGATATCCAAATGCTTTTCAAAACTCCCAATATCCTTTATTCAGCGGTTACCGAGCTGCTGCTTCACCCGGAAAGATGGCCGGAAACTCACCCATATACCCATCGCGAGTGGATTACTGTCAGCATGAAGGAAACACTGGGATTTCTGGAATCAAACTATGGCAATGAACCGTACGACTGGCAGTGGAACAGGGTTGTTGATGGCAGTTTTCAGCCGGTGCTTTTTGAAGAGACCAGGATGAACAGCAGACCTGCCCGATTGGCGGAAAGAAACCTGTTTCAGCCCGAGGGAATGACCGTTTCAGGTTCACCCCATTCCATCAAAGCCATGTATCCGCAGCATAACCGGGACGCGATCTCAAAAGCAGCAGGTGTCACCATGAAAGGCATTATGATGGTGCGGCCAGAACACAGGTATTATTCAGTTTTGAGTACCGGCCAGTCAGGCAACCTCTTTTCCGGACACTTCATCGACCAGTTCACGTTGTGGAACCAGGGGATGATGAAACAACCGGTACTACTGCCTCCCGACCAAACGCACGACATCAAAAATATTCAAAGATTTATACCATGAGCCAGGGACCTTTGGACGGACAGCGTCCGGCTTTCGCCTTTGTAATTGTATCCGCATTTTTGTTTTTCAGTGTACATGCGCTCGTTTCCTGCGGATCTCATGTGGCACTGACGGACGATCCCGCATACGTCCCCGTTGAAAACGGAAAAAAACCATCCCTGCTTCCGGAAGAACAGGCACACCTGGAACAACTGATGGCGTCCATGACCCTTCGGCAGAAAATTGGTCAGATGTTTGTCGTTGCTGCCCGGGGCGGTTTTTACTCAGCGGACGACCCCGCCTGGCATCGTATGACAGAAGCTGTTGTGGAAAAGGAAGTCGGCGGCATCATGTTTTTCAGCGGCAACATCTATGATCAGGCCATAGTAACAAATCGTCTTCAGAAAAAAAGCCGAATTCCACTCTGGGTGAGTCAGGATATGGAATTCGGCGCAGCCATGAGAATTCCGCAGGCCACCTACTTCACTCCTGCCATGGGTATTGCAGCCACAGGAAATCCCCATTTTGCCTACCAGAAAGGATACATCACCGCCAGGGAGGCCTCTTCACTTGGCATCCATCAGATATATGCACCGGTTCTGGATGTGAATAACAATCCTCTTAACCCGGTGATCAATGTCCGATCCTATTCCGAAAATCCGGATACGGTTGCCAGGTACGGCATCGCTTTCATGGAGGGTGCCCGGGATGCCGGTGTCATGTCTACCGCAAAGCATTTCCCGGGGCATGGCGACACGGACGTCGATTCGCATCTGGACCTGCCTGTCCTGCCCTTTGATTACCATCGCCTCTCAACGCTGGAGATGATCCCGTTCCGGAAGGCGATCCAGGCGGGTCTCCCCAGCGTCATGACAGCACATATCGCTCTTCCTGAAATAGCCCGAAATGCCGGACATCCCGGAACGCTGGATCCCTACATCACAGGAACGCTGCTGCGGGATACGCTCGCTTTCGACGGTCTGATCGTTACTGATGGAATGGGCATGCGAGGCATCCGCAACTTTTTTAATGCCGGCGATGCGGCGGTTCTCGCCGTAAAGGCAGGCATTGACCAGATTTTGCTCCCGGCCGATCTGGCAGAAGCCATGGATGCCGTGCAGCTGGCGGTCCTTTCCGGTGAAATAGCTGGAGACCGTATCAACGACTCGGTGCATCGGATCCTGACGGAAAAATTCAGGGCGGGCCTCTTTCGCAATCCTCAAATTGTGGACATCGGTCAGTTGCCTGATCTCGTCAGCACCAGGGAACATCGGCTGATTGCAGATCATATTGCCAAAAAATCCATTACCGTGCTGAGAAACAAGGGCCAGCTTTTGCCACTGGACGACAACCGCTTTGACAGAATCAGCATTGTAAACATTACGGATGGGAGAAGGCAGCCGGATGATCATATTTCCCGGGTGCTCGACGGGCAATTCCGGGAGGTGCAGACGGTGACAGTGCATGCCGGACAGTGCGAACGTGACAGCCTGAAGGCTGTCGAGACGATCAGGTCTGCAGATCTTGTCATTGCCGTTTCCCACATTGCGATCCGGTCTGCCGATGACATCAGCCTCGATGACACCATTTCTCCTTTCATGGATCACATATTCCAGAGCGAACATCCCGTTATCGCCGTTTCCCTCGGAACACCCTATGCCATCCTGAATATGGCAGAAGCCGACGTGCATCTGCTCGGCTGGTCGCCACACAAAAGGCAACAGACAGCCGTATCAAATGCAATAATGGGACGCGCATCGATCAACGGCCGGTTGCAGGTCTCCATACCACCGCTGTACACCATGGGTGATGGCATATTCATTTCTCCCGATAAAATGGATAACCTATGAATAATTTAACCTGGGAAGTTCTCGAATCACGATGCTATACCCCCTATTCCGGGAAAACCGATATCTGTATCATCAGGGGTGAATCCGAAACACTGTATCCGGGAATAAGAGTGGAAAATGTCTCGTTCCCCCTTTCCATTGATGCCGTGCAGTCTGCTGTTTTTTCCTGTCTGAGTGAGGGAGATTCGCCCCGAACCCTTATCCTCCCGGTACCACACATTGCAAAGAGAGGGGACGGTGGCAGAACACGGGAAACGAAAAAGACCTATGAAACGGACTCTGACCGGAAATTGAAAAACGGTGGCGGTGTGCCGGATCCGTGCCACAACCAAATGGTGCGCTACTGGTGTGATGTTTACGATCTTCCGTGTATCGTGCGTGAGCAGCCAGCACATGAGAATTGCGAACAGCTGTTCATGACCGGCGAAGCGGTGACAGATATTGACAGGCTTAAAAAGCTTACAGAAAGATGCGTCATCCCCTACTCCTCATTTCCCGTTACCGCCCTCCTTCGGGCTGATAACGGAATATTTTCAGGTGTAAACATTGAAACAACCGACTGGCAGAAAGGACTTTGTGCCGAGAGAGTGGCCATCGCCAAAGCAAAAGCTTCCGGCGCCGGGACGTTTCAGGAAATTCATGTCTATGCACCTCAAAGCGATTATGTAAGCCCGTGTGGTGCCTGCCGCCAGGTGCTAATGGAACATATGCCGGATGGGGTCATGTACCTGCATCACAGCGATACGGAGTGCTCCCGTCTGTCGGTTTCCGATCTGCTGCCCTACCAGTTCAAAGCCGGGAATCTTGGCCACCATCCCTGAGGTTTGTCATAAAATAACAGTGGCAAAATGAAATGGCCATGACGGCAACCCGACACACAGGGGCATGATTATAATCGTCATGGACATTCTATGTGACCTTATGAATCAGAAATTATAAACAGATGAAATACATAGCAGTAATCGATTACGATCGCCTTGACCATCCCCTCTTCATGAAGTCTTTTTCCGAGGCCATGGGGCAGCAGAAGGACTGTTCCGGGATTATTATACACGGAGACAGCGGGTATACAGACCGCCTGATCCAGACGGGAATAATGAGAGAGGATGCGGTGGTGCGCAGTACGAGCGATCTGAACCATCGGATTGTCGCCCTTCTGGCCGACAATGGTGTCTCCTCGGTGGGTGTCCATGGCTACCAGAAAAACATTATCTCCCTCTCAGGCCCGGAACTGACCATAGACAGACATTGGATTGATGCCCGGCCACCGGGTACACATCTGATACTTTCAAATCTGGTCAGGGACGAATCACATCAAAAGATCACACCCGTTCCCCTTCGGATCCTGGCCGACGCACTCAGTGCCCGGATGGAATGCAGGACCGTGATATTGTTCTCCCGGGAGGATAGCAGTGATTCTTTTTTTACTGACAGTGCCAAACAGAAAAAAAACGGTATAAAGAGCAGGGGCGATTTGCTCAGAATGGTTCCCGGGGAGCTGTTGCCCCCGACCCGAAACAGCTATCTTGGCACGACCCACGCCTTCGGAAATCTGCCTGACACAAGTGGTTTTCATCGTCTCTCTTGAGAAAATCCGCATAATTCTCGTGCATTTTTCCCAATTATTCACAAATATTACGATAAATCTGCTTTTTTATATCCTAATTAGCGATTTTTAACTTGACATGTTGGATTGCTTATATTTAGCTTCCATCAAACGGAGGCGAGACGTCTTCTTGTAACTTGTAATTCAATTGAAAATTAACGGAGTTAATTCATGAACAGATTCAACGAAATAAAATCTTTGGTTGATGATTTAGAGGTGGATATGGAGAAGTTCTACAGCAAGAGCAATAAAACTGCTGGAACTCGTGCAAGAAAAACACTCCAGGATCTTAAAAAATTGTCTCAGGAAATCCGTGTTGATATCCAAAACAGTAAAAAACAGTAAGAGAAATCCGATTTCTTTTTTTGTTTTATACGTTTGACAAAAGCCATTACGAGCAATCGTTAATGGCTTTTTTTTTCACATTCTTCCTGCCATGCACGTCATGTAACCGGCAACCGGTCGTCAGCCGATATGTCGGAATGTTCCGCTATTCAAAAAGAGTGAATTTCTGATCCTTTTGCAAGGCAAGCACAGACTCAGCCAGAAAGTCTGTGAGTTGAAGGATATCCGGAACAGAGGCCAGTTCTACAGGACTGTGCATATATCGAAGGGGCAGGGAAACAAGTCCTATGGGTATCCCCCTTTTCTGATAAAAAATACTGTCGGCGTCGGTGCCGGTCCGTGATCCGGAGGCTTCCCGTTGAAGCGGGATACCTGTTTTTTCCGCTATCTGTTCAAAATGCTCAAGAACTGCCGGGTGGTTGGCGCCGCCATGATTTATCACGGGACCCTTGCCCATTTTTACCAACCCGTGCTGTTTATGATTGATGCCTGGGGTATCCGTGGCGTGGGTCACATCGGTGACAAAAGCGACATCAGGTTCATATCGATAGGCCATCATACGGGCCCCGAACCCGCCAACTTCTTCCTGGACGGCATTGAGTGCAATAACGTTGACGGCCAGTTCCGAGCGCCTCAACTGCAGGATTTCAATAACCCTGGCAATTACAAATCCCCCGATCCTGTTGTCCAGGGCGCGCCCGGTAATCAGGTCGTCTGAAAGGAACTCAAACTGTTCGGCAAGCGTGATGGGGTCGCCGATGCGTATCATGCCGAGTGCCTCTTCCCTGTTTGAAGCCCCGATATCTATAAACAGATCGCTCCATTTGGGCAATTTATTATTTTCACGGTCCTGGAGATGAATGGCCGTATTACCGATCACGCCGCTGACGATACCGTCACGACTGTGTATGAAAACCTTGCGGGCCCGGGCAATACCAGGATCGCTGCCCCCCACCCTGTTGATGTATACGAATCCGGATTCATCGACATATTGAACGATCATCCCGATCTCATCACAATGCGCTTCAAGCATCACGGTGATTGCTGACGGGTCAACATCCAGCCGCGCTGCAGCCGAGCCATAGGCATCGGTTTCAACCAGGTCAGCTGCAGGCCTGACAAAATCCAGCCATACCTGCTGTCCGGCTTTTTCGAATCCAGCCGGACTCGGGGTCACAAGCAGATTTTCCAGAAATTCTGCTGTTCTTTTGTCAAATGTCATATTCCTCCAGAGTTAAGATGTTCCAAAGGTCAAATAATACTTATTTTCACAGACCATTTCAGTACCTTATGATAGTAATTTCAATGGCAACAAGTTTCTGTAAAAATTTCATTCACAGACAACGTGGTTTCGGGCGTCCGGCATCGGCGGCATCGTTTCCTTGTGCAGATTCCTGGTACCAGTGATGGACAAATCCACCCAATACAAAATATTCACGGACCCGGTCCACGGTTTCATCCATGTGCCGAAAGGACTGGTTTTGAAACTGCTTGACCATCCTTATGTCCAGCGACTTCGAAGGATCCGGCAGCTTGGGCTGGCAAATATGGTTTTCCCCGGGGCCGAACACTCCCGTTTTTCACATGCATTGGGGGCACTTGGCCTCATGCAGCGAGTGCTCCTCCATCTGAGGGAGCGGGACACCACCATTACCCACAAGGAATTCGAAAGCACGCTGATTGCCATTCTCCTTCACGATATCGGCCACGGTCCCTATTCCCATACCCTGGAAAAAGGAATTATCCGGAACACCCATCACGAGGAACTCACCCTGATGCTGATGGAGGACCTCAACCGCCAGTTTGACGGACAGTTGGATATGGCCATTGCCATCTTTACCGGAAAATACTCCAAAAAATTCCTGCATCAGCTCATTTCTTCCCAGCTTGATATTGATCGCCTGGATTACATCAGGCGTGATGCCATGTTTACCGGCGTGCAGGAAGGCGCCATCGGCATTGACCGGATAATCCGGACCATGCGGGTCCATCAGGGAAATATCGTAATTGACAAAAAAGGCATCTATGCTATCGAAAATTATATCGTTGCACGCCGCCTGATGTACATGCAGGTCTATCTGCACAAAACCGTGCTTGGCGGTGATAAATTGCTTCTCGCCATACTTCAACGGGCACGGCAACTGTTAGACCAGGGAATTGATCTGCCCTTTTATTCTCCTGCACTGGAATTCTTCTTTAAGGACAAAAAGGCGGCTTCAAAAAAAGTGAACAGAAAGATACTCAATTCATTTGCAGATCTCGACGATAATGATATCTTGATGAATCTGAAGTACTGGCAACATTTTGATCAGGTCGTGTTGCGGGATTTATGCCGGCGTTTTCTCAATCGCGATTTCTTCCGCACCACTTTCCTTGACAGGAAGCCAACGGAAAAACAGCTGACATACTGGAAAGAACAGACGGCAGATGCACTCAGACGCATGGAGTTGCCAACTGACAAGGAAACCATGGACTGTTACCTGTTCCACGATTTCAGTCAGAGTGAAGCCTATACCTACCACAGCGACGGCATCTGGATTCTCCAGAATGACGATGTGGCAGTAGAGTTCTCAAAAGCATCTGATAATCAACATATCCTGGCTTTGACTAAGCCGGTTATCAAGCATTACGTAGTCCATCTCAAAGAAGTATCCCTCGACATCTGACTCTCATGAGTTACCGAATTATTGCGTTTATCATTGCAGCCGGGCTCATCGCTGTCTTTCTGGCGACAGGAACAGACAGCGTCCGGACGGAAAGCGGATCCGCCTATGCCAGTTCGGAGGTATCACAACAGCTTTCTGAATTCAGCAAAAACGATGCCGCGGAAGATCCTGAAATCGGAAAACGCAACTCTTATACCATTCCGGATACAACTGACTCAGAATCCATCCACAAGGACAGCCTCTTGCCGGAAAGCATCCATTTAGAAAGCATCCATTTGGACAGTACACAACCTGAAAGCATCCACCCGGACAGCATCTTTCCGATGGATGTAATGACGGGCTCTGATATCATGGCACCCCCCACACACTTTGCACGGGTAGCCTTTTCACACCAGTGTTTGAAAGTGGAGCGTGACGGCCAAACCCTTGCCCTCCCGGAAAACAAAGAACTGCTTCCGGGTGATATCGTTGAAACCTGCTCCAGACACTTCGCCCTGATTGACTTCAGCCCGGCTGGCACCATGATCCTTTATCCCGCTTCCAGGGCAACCATAGTATCGGATGGATCTGAATTGATACTCAAAAGTGCCGAATTTCTGTTTGAAAACGATCTGTCCGGGTCCTCTTTTCCTGATATTGTCCGCTGCTTTGATGAATCGCTGTATCACAATCATGATGCACCACCTGTCTCTTTTGGAGTTCACTGCCGGGGCGAATCCGGCATGATCCTTACATCAAAAACCGGAACCTTGTGGTGGAGTTGCCGTGATGCACCTTGTGAGGTTCCCGCCGGCCAGGGGCTGATGGGACGCATAACAACAGCCAATTATTCCAGAGTCACGCTTCCGGCACAGCCACTTATCACAACCGCCTATGTCGTTCCGCAACGTCAGGCGAAAGATCCGGTACCGGACAGTGATCCGAAAACAGCTGCAGAGGTAAATTCAGAAGACAAGAGCGGGTTTTCGGCAGCCATCATGTGGAATCGGGTTGATATGGCGGATCAGTATCTGGTCCACATTTATCAGGATACAGAGGAGCGGTTCCATCATGTGCTGACGCTTCATCACAAAAACCGATTTACAGCCGAATTGCCCGGTGCAGGCATCTATATAGTGAGAGTAATGGCAGTAGATTTTTACGGGGTTTCCGGTGAATGGTCAGCCCCTTTCTCCTTCACCGCAGAACACGATGAGCTTGTCGGGGAGGATAGTTTGGATGCATTTTCCCCCGGAAATACGGTTCAAAGCGAAAACACGGTTCAAACCCCGAACAGCGACTCACTGCTGCCTGATAACGGGGACCGGTATCTGTAACCGGCCTTTCCGGGAATCATGCGCGGCCCTTCCGGGAATCAAGCGCGGTCAATCCAGGTAGCGTGGCCCGACCCATCACTGAAACATACCGGCCCTGAGCACCTTGTTGTGGGGATCGACACGAAGCGCTTCCGGGCGGGATACTGTAATCACCGATTCACCGTCGGGAACCACCATCTGCAGCTCTTCTCCATCCCATACTTCCACCGGCATGGGAAAATCGCGGCCTGATGGTACCGACCAGGTCAGGATCAGGCCGTTTTCATGTGTCTGTTCCTGTAATTCGGGCAAGGTGCTGTATCGAAGGTAAGCGTCAAAAAACCATCCAAGATCCCGGCCCGCTATCTCCTGTGCAATGGCAATAAATTCATCGGTGTCGGTATACCGGGACGGGACGGACGGCCTTTTTCCGGTTTCCGGATCGCCGGTGTCCACAGGAAGACCGTCCGGATATGTCATTTTTCTGAGGGAACGGAAAAAGTCATCATCGCCGATCAGTTTTCTGAGTGAGTGCAGCACCCATGCGCCTTTCATGTAGATATCCCGTCCTTCAAACATCTCTCTCGTGGTGCGGGATTCTTCCGGTGCTATCGCCATGTTGTTCTCAATGCGCTCATAAATGCGTTTCATGAAGTAGCGGTACTGTTCTTTTCCATGCAGATGTTCTGCATACAGCGGCTGCATGTACGTACCGAACCCTTCATGAATCCAGAAATCCTTCCAGTCATACGCTGTTACAAAATTCCCCCACCACTCGTGAGACAATTCATGGTGATGAAGGTCGTCAAAGCCGGAGCCGGTGTCGAATACCGTATCATCTTCGTATCCCGCACCGTAAGCAATAATGGTCTGGTGTTCCATCCCGAAAAAAGGTGCTTCGGCAACGCCATACTTTTCATGCCTGAAAGGATACGGGCCCAGGAGGTTTTCAAAAAAACGCATGTGGTCCACAACCTGTCCCATCAGTTCCTCTGCCCTCTCCCTGTTTTCAGGAAGCGCCCAGAAAATAATCGGAAATACCTCTCCGGATACGCTTTGAAATGGCCTGGTAATCTCCGCGTAAGGTCCGATATTCATGCTGACAGCGTAGTTGCTGATGGGCGCATTGGTTACCCAGTGAAACGTGCGTGTACCCGGCTGATGCTGAACCGCAGATCGGAGGACCCCGTTGGAGACCGCCATGACCTCTTCCGGAACCGTAATGCGCAGGGAAACGGAATCGGGCCTGTCGGAAGGATGATCTTTTACCGGCCACCATATGTCGGCGCCATTGACCTGGCATGATACGCCTATCCATGGCTTGCCGTCACGGGTCCGCTCCCAGGTAAATCCTCCTTCCCAAGGTGGATTCGGTGCCTTTCGCGGCCTGCCTGAGTAATGAATGCTCAGACTCAGATGGCTGCCCGCATCCAGGACGCCGGGAAGCTTTGCCACAACCAGACCGTTCTCATGGTAGAACCCGAGCGGGATATCCGCTTCATCCGTTTTATGATAGATCACCTCTGAAACGGTGAATACCGTATCCAGGTGTGCTGCAAATCTCCCGGTTTTTCCGGTGACATGGGCCTGCGTATTAACCACACCACTGATGGTGCTGTCAGCAGGATTCACGTTGAGATCCAGATCATAAAAATGTATGTTCAATGCAGCCTGCTCCTCCAGCAATTTCCCTCCTGAATCCAGGATGCTGTTTTCATACTCATGCAGCGGCACGATGACCGGAATATCAGCTGTTGCCGGATTGGAACAGGCGAGCAGCCAGGTCTGCAGAGAAATCATCAGTGCGAAAAATGTTCGGCTCGTCATGCTTTGCGGATTCGTTCAAAGTCAACAAATGTGAACTCGCGCTTTTCTTCCCGATGGACCTCTTCCCAGACAGTACCGATTTCGTGCCGGTATTCCGGAAAAAAGGTATCCCCATCGTACTCCTGGTGGATCTGAGTCACTTCCATGCGGTTGCAGACCGGATAGAAGAGCCTGTAAATCTCTGCTCCGCCGATAATGTAAAACTTCTTCTGGTCTTTCAACTGTTCGAGTACTTCCTCAAGGTTACGGCAAACTTCCACATTTTCATAGCATCTGGAACGGCTCAGTACAACATTACGGCGATTCGGCAGCGGCTTTTCCCCCAGTTCTTCAAATACACCCCGCCCCATCACTATGGCATGTCCGGTAGTTCTCTTTTTAAAATGGGCCATATCCTCAGGTATGCGCCACGGCAATGACCCTTCCCTGCCAATGACCAGGTTGGGGTCGTGAGCAACTATCATGCTGATGATCTTGCTGTCCATGACTCAGACGGCTACCTCGAAAGGGATCCGTGGATGCGGATTGTAATCAACAAGCTTGAAATCATCGAGTGTCAGTTCATCAATATCGTTGCCCGTGACCTCAAGACGTGGAAGCGGACGGGGTTCCCGTGACAACTGCTCTTTCAGGCCGTCAACGTGATTGACATAAATGTGCGCATCCACAATGGTATGGGCGAAGAAACCTGGGTCCAGCCCCGCAAGCCTGGCCATTGCAATAGTCAGCGCCGAATAACAGGCCAGGTTGAATGGTATTCCCAGTGCGATATCGCCGGAGCGCTGGGTCAGATGACAGTTAAGCCGTCCGTTCGCAACATTGAATACGAACATCACATGACATGGCGGCAGGGCCATCTGGCTCAAAAGGCCGGGATGCCAGGCGCTGATAACAATACGCCTGCTGTGCGGATCGGTTTTCAGCAGCTCGAGCGCGTTACGTATCTGGTCGTACTCTTTTTTTTCATATACCTTCATTTTCAGCGTACCGGCATCCCCTTCAAGGTCGACCTCCTCCTCTTCGTAATACGGGAAACGACGCCACATGACCGGATATATCGGACCGACATGTCCGTCTTCGCCGGCCCATGCATCCCAAATGTGGCAATTGTTTTCATCACGCAGCCAGCGGATGTGATCTTCGCCTCTCAGGTACCACAACAGTTCCAGGATAACCGAGCGAAACGGCACCTTTTTGGTCGTAAGCAACGGATAGCCTTCCGCAAGGTCAACTTTATAGAATTCACCGAAAGACGATATGGTGTCAACACCGGTACGGTTCTCTTTTCGAACGCCATTTTTCAGTACACGGTCAACCAGATCCAGATATTGCTTCATGAAAACTCCGTTTCGGTTCAAGGGTGGTTCAAAGCAGGGTGCACCAGGAATCCGGGTCTTCGACTTCTCCGTGCTGAATACCGGTGATATTGTCATAAAACCATCGGGCAACCGGCCCCATCTCATCGGAACCGATGGTGATCTGATAGTTATCATGGTGGATTACGCCTACCGGCGATATCACCGCGGCCGTACCCGCACCAAATACCTCTTTCAAGGTGCCCTGCCTGTGAAAATCAGCCACTTCCTGCATGGTAACAGGCCGCTCCTGAACGGTCATTCCTTTCTTTACTGCCAGTTCAAGGACCGTTTTACGCGTAATGCCCGGCAGAATACTTCCGTTAAGCGGTGGCGTTACCAGGACATCCCCGATCACGAAGAAAATATTCATGCTTCCGACCTCCTCAACGTACCTGTGCTCTATGGCATCCAGCCAAAGCACCTGGGTATATCCGAGCTGCTGCGCTTTGGTCGTGGGCTGCAGACTGGCTGCATAATTACCCGGCACCTTCACATCACCTACACCACCCAGCACCGCACGCACATATTTGGGCATGGTGGTAAGCCGAATGGGTTTGATGCCCTCCGAGTAGTAGTTTCCGACCGGACTGCAAATGATGTAGAAACGGTAGTTTTTGGAGGCGCGAAGGCCCAGTGTCTGATCTGAAGCAAATACGATAGGCCTGATATAAAGCGACTTGTATTTTTCTTTCGGTACCCACTGCCTGTCGATTTCAACGAGCGCCTTCATGCCTTCCTTGAAAACATCCTCCGCAACCTCAGGTATGCAAACACGCTCACAGGAACGTCGGAACCGATCGTAATGATTGTCGAGCCGGAAAATACTCACCTTGTCTTCCTTGTACTGGTATGCTTTCATCCCTTCGAAGACCGCCTGACCATAATGCAGAGTGGATACGGCCGGGTACATGGGAATCTGTCCGTAAGGCAGGATCAGCGGGTCGCGCCAGCTGCCTTCACTGTAACGGACCTCCAGCATGTGGTCCGAGAACTGCTCGCCAAAAGTAAGATGATCAAAATCGATTTCTGACAACCGTGAATGAGGTGTCTTTTTGATTTTTATGGGTAATTCTGACATACTCCGCTTCGAATTATTGTGAACGATGCCGAACCGATGAACGATACCGAACCGATTAAACTAATAGTGTTGATTTCAAGATACAACAGAATAACTACATGTTCCTCAGGATATTCAAGGCTTCCTGAGCGGCAGCCTGTTCTGCTTTTTTCTTGTTTTTTCCACTGCCCGCTCCCAGTACTCTGTCGTTGACGCGAACCTCCACGTCAAACGTTTTTTCATGTCCCGGACCCGATTCCCCGACAATGCGATAGACCGGAGCCGGCATTTTTTTTGCCTGGGCCGCTTCCAGAAGCATGCTTTTGTAGTTGTCACGGGCAGAGATCATCTCGTCAAAGTCGACATACCGACGATACAGCCGCGCCACAAAATCACGACATTTTTCATATCCGTGATCTTCATAGACAGCTCCTACCAGAGCTTCAAAAGCATCCGCAAGGACACTTTCTGAGTGTTCCACCCCCTGGTTTTTTACCCGGTCTCCCAACTCGATATAATCCATAAGGCGGATGTTCCGGCCAATCTGGGCAAGCATTTCCCCTTTTACCAGACGAGACCTCAATTGGGTGAGCAGGCCTTCACCTGCCTCTGGAAATTTTTTGTAGATAATTTCAGAGACAATGAGATCCAGGACAGCGTCCCCCATAAATTCGAGCTGTTCATAGGATTCCGTTGCTGCGAGATTACGTTCCGCAACAAGCGACCTGTGCCGCAAAGCCTTCAGGTAAAGAGCCGGTCTGCAAACAGGCAAACCGGTCATGGCGCTGATGGCTTTGACTTTCTTTTTTTGTACAGAATCGAGCTGCTTCCGCTCAAGCAAAGCCCGGATTCGTTTAATCACTATTCCAGGAATTTTTTAAAAACCACGGTTGTATTGTGACCTCCAAATCCGAACGCATTGTTCATGCCATAGGTGATATCCCTGACTACCGCCTCATTGGTGGTGTAGTCAAGGTCACAGTCCGGATCGGGATGTTCATAGTTGATCGTCGGAGGGATGATACCGTGATAAATCGCCAGAACGGTGGCAATGGACTCAATAGCGCCGGCGGCACCAAGAGTGTGTCCTGTCATCGATTTGGTGGAATTGAGATTGATCTTGTAGGCGTGGTCTCCGAAGACCTTTTTGATGGATTGCGTTTCCGCAATATCACCAAGTGGAGTGGATGTACCATGCATGTTGATATGGTCCACATCCCCGGTTGTAATTCCGGCAGCTTTAAGGGCACTGGTAATGGCAAGGATTACCCCGGTCCCCTCGGGATCCGGTGCTGTTATATGATGAGCATCCGCGGAAAAACCATATCCAACAATTTCCCCGTAAACACGTGCCCCGCGAGCCACTGCCGATTCATAGGACTCCAGCAACATCATCCCCGCTCCTTCACCGAGGACGAAACCGTCCCGGGTCTTGTCGAAGGGTCGTGATGCCGTTTCCGGACTGTCGTTTCGGGTGGAAAGGGCCCTGACCGAGTTGAATCCTGCGAGCCCCATTCCGAAAACGGAAGCCTCCGCCCCACCGGTAACCGCATAGTCTGCATGTTCATTGACGATGGCGTCATATGCCAGGCCAATGTTGTGCGAACCTGTCGCACATGCCGAAACGGCACAAAAATTGGGACCGCGGAAACCGTATTTGATGGATACCTGTCCGGCAGCCATGTCCGGAATCA
>RECX01000125.1 GCA_007693825.1 Balneolaceae bacterium | reverse complement strand
ACTAACACGGTGCAGCATGACAGTAGACAACACTGACATGCTGCAACTATTTAAAAACCCAAAAAACTCAAGCCAGTAGAATCCTAAACCACATAAATACAAATGCTTCTGAGTCATCAGAACTTCCTAAAAAACAAAACACTATGAAACGAGCAATTACCAACAAATCACTAGTTCCGACCTGGACGCTGTGTGTAGCTTTGGCCCTGCTGATCGTATCGGCAGGATTCCAGACTGTTCAGGCACAGGAAAAGACGCGAATCACCGTAGAACCGGACAATTTTCCATTGGAAATCGGTGCATTGAACCGGGCTATTGAAGCAAACGGCGGTGATGTAATTTATGTACTGCGCAATGGAAAGACATATTTTACAGACGCCATTCTTGCCCCGAATCATCTTCTTCACATTGAAGCCGAAGAATATCCCAGCAACAACCCACCTGTAATACGTGTAGGCACAGATCTGCTTGGTTCGGGACGCAACTTGTCCAGATACCGCGATGATGTTATCATGCGTGGCATAATGTTCACTGGTATTGATGATTTGGGTGGCAAGCAGCAGAATCAGAGAACGGCGGTACAGGATATTCATCTGCACTACCAGCACTGCTATTTCATGGCTAGCCTAAACTATATGTGGCAGTTTTATGGTACAGGTACATCCCTGAGATTGGAAGATTCTTTTGTAGCCAACCACGGAAGGCATACCAGTCAGCCGAACCAGCGATTAATTGATGTCCGGGGTTTTGATACGGATTCACTGATTGTTATCAACACAAGTGCGTATCAGCTTGCTGCCCATATCATACGCGCCGGTGGTGCCAGGATAAGCAACGTATACTTCGATCATGTGACCATCGTAAACCACCAGGGAAGATCCAACATGGAGCTGCACATTGCCGACAATGTCACTATCAAGAACAGTCTGTTCCATAATGTTGGTTTGAATGGTGTATGGGAGGCAGCATCTGTTGTTGGAGATGCTGGCGCTGCTTTTGACGGTCCTTACTATGCGAATCGAGCAGGTGTTATTTTCATTAGAGAATATGCTGAAATTTTCGGAGATGATGAAGAAGCTCCGAAGGATTCCGACCGAAGATTTGTAATCAAAAACAATAACTTTGGCGGTCTGCCGGACCAGGAGTATCTGGACTTGTACGAAGAGATGAACCAGGAAAACCCTCATATCACTGATCCTGCCTGGCGATGGGCAAATCCGGATATTGATACTGACAATCCAATCTGGGCTCTTCGTGACACTATTCCAGCGGTTAGAATCGTGCGTCCACCTATGGACTCAACGCTCCTGGCATGGGCCAGAAACGAGGAACCATGGGTGACCATTGAAAACAACATCCGTGAAAGAGTCACCATTAATGAAATGCCGTCAAGTATCATAAATTCGCTTCGTGCTGATCTCTTTGGCTTGGATAATACTCCTCACTTCGACTATTGGGATGAATTGAATAATGACGGCGACGCGCGATTCTATCATTTCGGTGAGGGCAATCCTGTTAATACGGGTGGACCAACGGCAGCCTGGTACCGTGACCTGGGCTATAACTCGGATTCGCAGTCGTTCACACATGCGGAAAATGGTTACCCCGTCGGTAACCTTAACTACTACCCTGAACTGCGCGAAAGATGGGGCTTGGGTGAGGTCATCACAAGTGTCGATGAACCTCAGGAGGTCGCTTCCAGCTACCGCATCGTCGGCAACTATCCCAACCCGTTCAACCCGACTACAAGCATCGTGTTTGAACTTGCTTCCGCGACGGATGTAACCCTTGGGGTTTACAATATACTCGGTCAGCGTGTGGCCACAATGCCGCTGGGCTTGCAGAATGCCGGCGAGCATCAGGTCAATTTTGATGCATCCCAGCTTTCAAGCGGCATCTATCTGGTGCGCATGCAGATTGGAGCTGATGTGCAGAGCCCGACGCACTTCATGACCCTGATCAAGTAAGTTTGAACTGAAATGCGGCGCGTCCGTATGCATGCAGCAAAACTGGTTCGGATCAGCATTTCCGGACAAGCTTGAAGTTAAGGGGTATTTCTCCACGATTGGGAAATACCCCTTTTTTTTCACGGAATATCAGAACATTCTATGGCCTGGCAGTATAAACCGGGTCACATAGTTTGAAGAAACGTAACCTGTAGACCTGTTAATACACTACATCATAATCTGTTTCCAACTAATGAAAGCATTATCCCGGCAGATACTCCCTCTCTTATTTTTTTCCTTTTTATTCCTCACTGTGCAGCAGAGCCTCGCATTTTCACAGCCGGTATCTGCAGCGGGTACGTCAGGTGCAGAAGTTTCAGGTGATGGAAACTGGAACTCATCTATTGTCTACAAGGGGCCGGATGGTGCGCTGGTGTATCACTCGGATGTAAATAGTAATCGCATTCCCGACTTCAGTCACGCTGGTTATCAGGGCGGTGGGGTGCCGCTGCCAAACCTGCCGGTCAGGATCACCTTGAGTCCTTCTCCCACGGGTGATGACACCCAGCAAATCCGTGATGCCTTGAATGAAGTCGGTGCCATGGAGCCCGACGAAAATGGCCACCGTGGAGCCGTTTTACTTAATCCAGGTTCATACAGGATCAGCAGCACCATTACCATAGAACAAAGCGGTGTTGTTTTGCGAGGTTCCGGTGACGACGAAGATCCGTCTCAAAATACAGTGATTCACGCTGCAAGTAATATTGGCAGTGTTTCGATTCAAGTTGGAAGGGGAAGCACGGATTGGAGCACGGCTACGGGTTCCCCCATTACTGAAATAATGACCGAATTTGTTGCTGCGGGCAACCGGCATTTTGAAGTGGCAAATGCTTCCGGTTTCAATGTCGGCGACGAGATCATAATTTTTCACGGTGCTACTCAGGAATGGATTGAGGCAGTGGACTACGGTGGAAGACCACTGACTGCCCCGAATCCCTGGAAAGCTTTCGAATCGAATCTGAATATTGTGAAACTGAGAAGGATTACCGGGATTTCAGGCAATGTAATTGCAATTGACACGCCCGTTTATAATCATCTGGAGAGAAGTCTGTCAAGAACATTGGTCTCCAGACCGGGTTTGAGCAATCGTATAAGAGAATCTGGTGTCGAACACCTACGGCTTGTTCTTGAAAGCAGCGGACCACTGTCCAGCAGCCATGGAAATAATGCGCTTATTTTAAATGGTGTTGTAGACAGTTGGGCCTACGGTGTCACTGTGATGCATTTTCGTTTTCAGGGGATTGGCGTAACCAATTCTTCACATGTGACCGTGCAAAACTCGCGGGCGCTAGAACCGCATTCACCCATTGACGGGGGACAGCGCTATAATTTCAACTTGCAGTCTCGTGCCACAAATATTCTGTTCACTGATGTTCATGCCTCTGAAAGCCGGCATTGTTTTGTATCCAATGGTACGGCCTCAGTGTCGGGCATCGTATTCCATAATGGTACTTCGAGAGGCGCTTACAATACTTCCGAGGGACACCGCCGGTGGAGCATGGGACTTCTCTTCGACAAGCTTACGTTCACGGAGGCCAACGCATCAATTCTGGTTGGATTGTACAACAGAGGCGATTGGGGAACCCGGCACGGCTGGAGTGCCGCACACTCTGTTTCATGGAATGTGGAGGTCGAACCGAACCGGCGCGTAGTCATTCAGCAACCTCCGACTGCCCAGAATTATGGAATTGCGAATCGGGGTCAGGTTTCGGGTGATGGTCCGTGGCCCGGGCCGACCGGTTTTATTGAGGGAACGGGAGAAATTCCTGAAATCACCTCGTTATACGAAGCTCAGTTACACGACCGCCTTACCTTCGGCGTTCCGCCGGATGCGCCTGTACGATTGACGGCAGTCCCCAACAATCAAAACCGGTTTATTAAACTGGGATGGACTCATCTGACCCTGGAGGAGATTACCCTGGTCATAGAGCGTTCGGTTGAAGGCGGCCCGTTCGAGGAGCTCACTCGCATAAGCTCTACTGAATCCTCGTTTATTGATGAAACGACCGGACTGGAGCTGTACCGGTATCGCATAGCGGCGGTGGATGACGGCAGGATGTCCGCATGGTCGAATGAAGCAGAGTTTGACATGAACCTCCCCACTTTCAACCTGCGCAGCCCTGCATCAGGAACCGATGTGGTGCTTTCCGGAGATCCCTTGCAAAATCTAAGTTTATGGTGGACTTCCGTATCATCTGACTTTGATATCACCTACACCTGGTACATGGATCACGCCGATGGGGATTTCAGCGAACCACTTTTAACCCGGCCAACCAGCATTAATCTGGTCCAGATTCCCTATGGCGAGATTGATCAGGTACTGCATCAGGCTGGCGTAGACAGTGGTGCAACTTTTGATGGCATATGGACGGTGAAAGCCAGCGGAGGTCCTGTGGATATTTGGGCCGATGAACCCTTTGGCATCCTGTTAACCCGGGGGGCGATCACAACCAGCATGGCATTTGAAGGTTCTGAAATCCCGCAGGGACTCGAACTCCATCAGAACTTCCCGAATCCGTTCAATCCTGAAACAGTGATTTCATTCGGGTTGCCGCAGTCAGGACAGGTTGAGCTGGTTGTCTACGACATAATGGGTCGAGAAGTCACCCGGCTGGTTGATGGAAACCTGGAAGCCGGATGGCATCAGGTTCGCTGGGACGCATCCAGAATGGCCAGTGGAACGTACTTTTACAGGATCCAGGTAGACGGACAGATTCAGTCGCGGAGAATGACTTTGATTAAGTAGGCATTCAGGTGATACCTCCCCATGGACCATTCCGACCGGGGAGGTTTCAATCGGTCAGTGTCAATTATGTCTATTACTTTGCGCGTATCGGTTGCATTGAAAAACACAAGCAGGATCAGAGACTATTTTAGAAATCGCACCTAATGATACTTTCGGGGCTATAAGAGGCCCGTCCAAATGATGGTAAAACATAAACTCACCCACATAATTCTGGTAACAATATCATGCCAGTTGTGCCTGGCGGCATTCATCGGCCCGGTGACAGCTCAACTGCTACCAAAGCCTGTATTGCCTGTATCAGCAAACACATCATATCAACCATCTGCAGGAACCTGGAACTCATCCATTATCTACAAGGGTGAAGACGGTGCGCTGGTGTATTATTCTGATGAAAATTTCAACCGGATACCGGATTTCAGTCATGCAGGGTATCGTGGGGGAGGGGTGCCGTTGCCAGTTCTACCGGTGAGGATTACCCTAAGTCCATCAAGTACCGGTGACGATACTGAGCAGATACAGCAGGCCCTGGATGCTGTCGGCGCCATGGAGCCGGACGAAAATGGCCATCGTGGTGCGGTGCTTTTGAATCCGGGTGAATACAGGATCAACGAGCGCATCCGCATACTTCAAAGCGGAGTTGTATTGCGCGGTTCTGGAGACGATGAAGACCCGGGACAGAATACCGTAATACATGCAGCCAGGAGAATCGGAGATGGCGGGAGGATTCCTGCTATGCAGGTAGGTAGAGGAGACGTGGACTGGAATATCATGTCAGGCTCGCCCTTAACTGAAATTGCAACAGAATTTGTCGCTGTTGGGAACCGCAATTTTGAGGTGGTCAGCGCAGCTGGTTTTGAGGCGGGTGACGAGGTCGTGATTTTCTCTGCAGCCACAAGAGAGTGGATTGAAGCTGTAGATTTCGGGGGTATACCCGAAACGGAACCTAATCCCTGGATTCCGGGAGAGTCGAGTTTAAACATCGCATACCAGCGCATAATCACCGGTATTTCCGGCAATATCATCGAAATCGATGTTCCGGTTTACAACCACCTGAACAGGGACCTCTCAGTTCCAATGGTATTCAAACCAAATTTTTCAAACAGGATATCAGAATCGGGCGTGGAACATTTACGATTGGTTTTGGAAAGCGACTCCCCGGTTTCTGCGAATCATGCTTATAATGGCATTATATTCAATGGAGTTACCAACAGCTGGGCTTACGGTGTAACCGTACTGCATTTTATCCACCAGGGTGTCGGTGCAACCAATTCAACGAATGTAACGATCCAGAATGCCCGTGCACTGGAACCACATTCCCCTGTAACCAGTCCATATCGCTATAATTTTAATGTTGAACGCAGAGCGAACAACATCCTGTTTACTGATGTCCATGCCACCGAGGGACGTCATTGTTTCGTATCCAACGGCACAGCCAGCGCTTCAGGAATAGTGTTCAGTAACGGAACCTCCCGGGGCGCACACAGCAGTTCAGAAGGACACCGTCGATGGAGTTCGGCTATGTTGTTTGACAATCTTACATTTACCGATCCGAACAGGTCGAGCTACCTTGTTGGTTTGTTTAACCGTGGGTCCTATGGAACCCGACATGGTTGGAGTGCGGCTCATTCTGTGGTTTGGAATAACACTGTACCACAGTCTAATATCATAATCATTCAGCAGCCGCCAACAGCCCAGAACTACGGTATTGCGAATCGGGGAACTGTTAGTGGTTCCGGTCCATTTCCCGGGACGCCCGGGTTCATTGAGGGAACCGGTCAAACCCCCGAGATCACCTCACTTTATGAAGCTCAGCTGTACGACAGGCTGACCCTTGGTGTTCCTCCGGATACCCCGACGCATCTGACGTTGGAAACAAACGACCAAAACACCTCAGTTAAACTGGACTGGAAGCATCTGAGCCTGGAAGAAATGACAATTCTGATTCAGCGATCCATTGATGGCGGACCATTCGAGGAGCTCGCCAGAATCAGTTCATCCGAAACATCATTTGTAGATGAGGTTACCGAGCAGGGGTTTTATCGCTATCGTATTGCCGCGGTTGACAACGGCCGCATGTCAGGCTGGTCGAACCTGTCCGGTTTCGATATGTCGCTGCCTTCCTTCAATCTGCGCAGCCCTGCGGCAGGAACAACCGTGCAGCTGACAGGTGAATCCACCAGCAATGTGAATCTCTGGTGGACAGCCACAACTTCTGGTTTCCCGATCAGCTATGCATGGTACCTGGATCAATTGGATGGGGATTTCAGCGAGCCGCTGCTGGAACGAACCAGTACGCAGCAACTGATTCAGATTACGTACGGCGAACTGGATGAAGCACTGGAAACAGCCGGAGTGGAAAGAGACGCGACATTTGAAGGCAAGTGGACGGTCAAGGCTACTGCAGGTCCGCTTGCAACCTGGGCAGATGAGCCGTTCGGTTTGCAGATTCTCAGGGGCATGGTCACGGCTTCGGACGAGCAGGTTTCAGCCGAGTTGCCCCAGCACCTTGAGCTTCGGCAGAACTTCCCGAATCCGTTCAATCCTGAAACAATGATTTCATTCGGGCTGCCCGAATCAGGACGGGTTGAGCTGGTTATCTACGACATAATGGGTCGAGAAGTCAGCCGGCTGGTTGATGGGTACCTGGATGCGGGATGGCACCAGATTCGCTGGGACGCTTCCCGCTTTGCCAGCGGAACGTACATTTACCGGATTCAAGTCGATGGGAAGGCGCAGACACGTATAATGATGTTGCTGAAATAGTATCATATGACCACAGGATAATATAAGTCATTGGGCGGCTGTTGTTTGAGCAGTCGTCCAATTATGTGATCTTTTTCTAGATAAGACTTTTTTGTTCTTTGATATATTGGTTCTGCTTCGATGCCTGATTTTATCAGGCAGCAGGTCTATGTATTGCTGGGCTACCCGTGGAGAAAACCGGGACAGTCGCGTGATCTGCTCCAGAGTGATAATACCATGTCTCCAGAGCAGTTTAACACGATGATGATCGGCTATGTAGCGATCCACGGCCTCCTTGCTGTGATTGGTTTTCATGGCGATATCCGGGGGTGAGGTAACCCTCAAGGTACAAGGTGATGATCTGGCGTTTGTGAGTGATAGCCCCGGACAGGTCGTGCATGTTGCCACGGGTAGGCAGAAGTTTGCCTGAGCCTGGTGCCCCTGCTGGATGATCCTGAGGCGGCAGGATGAATTGTGGGATCCGGGCAATACAGTCGGAATCGGTTACAATGACTATTTCAGGGAAATCATTTAGCGCAGAACCAGACCCCAACCAGAGTAAAAAAACGATGACAAATGTGATTGCTGCCAATTGAATGATGTCATATTAATTTTCGAGAGGATACAATCTTCTGCTGAAACCATTTATCTTGCATTCTCCTGTTAAGACCCACAGCTGTCAGTAAGTGAGTAAAACCGTATGAGTATCTGTTATTCAATCCAAACCG
>RECX01000293.1 GCA_007693825.1 Balneolaceae bacterium | reverse complement strand
AATCAGCGCAGCAGGTCCCGCAATTTCATCCTTGCACTGAAAAGCCTGGATTTAACCGTTTTTTCATCAATTTGCAGGATATCTGCAATCTCTCTGTAACTGTGGTCTTCGAAATGTCTCAGCAGTAGTACTACTTTCTGGTCTTCATTAAGCCGTGCAATGGCGCTGTAGAGTTCCCGGTTATCCTCTGCATTCACCATGTGGTGATATGGAGTCTGATCATCCTGAGAATCCTGTTTCAAAGACTCCATTCTTCGGACATTGCGCACCTGATTGAGCGCTTCGTTGATAATGACTCTGTACAGCCAGCTGTAGAATCGACTGCCGCTTCTGAAGGTGTGGAGTTTTTCCCAGGTTTTAATAAATCCGTTTTGTGTTACATCCTTGGCCACATCCGGATCATTCACAATAGCAAGCGCCGTCCTGTACATGATCAATTCATAGCGGCTCACCAGAATGTCATATGCCCCGTTGTTTCCATTCTGACATTCGACCACCAATTCCTGATCGCTTTTTTGACCCGTCCCCATTCCAACCTGTTCCATTTTTTTGTTTTTTTCACTTCATGGAAAAATCAAACTGCCGGACCGCCCATCGTTTTCACAGTTCTTGTTTGTTTTGCTCATTTCCTGCCGGCATGCTTTCATTCTATGATTTGAAATACCTGATCGAGCCGGGTATACCTGAAAACATCCCTCACATGGCTGTTAGGATTGGACAAGCGCAACGCATGCCCTTTTTCATTCAGTCTTTTATATATATTGACCAGCACGCTCAGTCCCATACTTGAGATGTAGTCGAGCTCTTCCAGGTCAAGTGTTGCGGATTCCTGCAACTGTGAAAGTTCGGCCGATGCTTTTTCAGTCTGGCTGGCATCAAACCTGCCTGACAACTTCCATTCATTGTCTGCAACCCGGTGAATTTTCAACATTCTTTTTCCTCGGTGATATGTTTGACCAGTGTTATCCGGGATATTCCGTTGCGATGCTCGAACTTCACTTCATCCATCATCCGCCTGACAAGGTGAATGCCAAGTCCTCCCGGGTGCAATTTCTCAGCATGCGCATCCACATCCAGTTCCTCCAGCTTCGTGAGATCAAAAGGGACGTTTTCATGATCTCTCAGGTGGATGACGACCCTGCCCGGACCGGGCCTCACCAGGGATATTTCAATATCATGCCTGCTGCCGGAATTGTGTCTCACCATATTCATGAATATCTCCTCTACAGATAAATCAATCTCTGATTTGCACTTTCCCGATAGTCCCAGTTCGGAATACTGATTCTCCAGGTAATGGAAAATCGCCTTCAGCTCATCTGGAGTCCTTTTGAATTTTCTACCCGTTTTCATTTATCCTTATGGATGCAGCTGACAGGCGCTTAAAAGTAACACCTGCATATGACACTCCCGAAACCAATATATTAAAAAAAAGATACCAAGGCACTGATTTTTCCATACATGCGAAAATACATGACTGCCAGGCGCCCGGCGTACAGATACCGGCTTGCTTCAAAAGCGGGCAATTGATACCGGCACTGCAGGAAAAGCGTATTCCAGAATTGGAATTACCGCTTCTGGCTGAGTGAGGTCCCCTGGCTGGGATCGTGGGCAATGCGCGGAGGCAGGAATCCTTCCGGATAGTGTGTCACGTAGTCCTTTCCGAAAAGCCGGTTGTGCACAACGGTATTCCGGTACACCTCCCAGTCGAACCGCCCTTTTTTGCGGTAGTAGAGGGTGATGAACGACGAGGTCATTACGATAAAGGCCGAATAGAGAATCGCAAGCCAGAGCATCTGGTCGCGCACGGGCGTGTCGGCAAAGCTCAGCATGATGATGGCGAACGAGACCGGCCCGTTCTGGATGCCCGTTTCCAGCGATATGGCCCGTTGGAAAATCGGCTGCAGGCCGAACAATCGGGAGACCCAGAAACCGAATAAAAAACCGCAAAGCCCCAGCCCGATGGCACTGGCATAGAGCTGCCAGGGAGTGCGGATCAGGATGTCGCCGTGGCGGATGAACAGGGTGCCGAGCAGGAAGAGGATAACGATGATGGCCATGAACCCGGCGGTGTCCTCGGCCGTTTTGGCCCAGCCGGGTGAGAACCGGCGCAAGATCATGCCGCCGGCCACCGGAATCAGTACCACTACCAGAGAAATGATAATATTTGTGGTGGGGATCACGAATTCGCCGACCTCTCCAGCCGCAAACAGGGCTTCGCTGAGCTGCTGAGTGAATCCGGTGGTATAGAGACTCAGCAGAATGGGCATCATTAACAGTGCCATGATCGTGGATGCCGTGGTCATGGAAATACTGAGCGCCACCGATCCCCTGGAAAAGTAGGTGAACATGTTGGACGTGGTCCCGCCCGGCAGGCAACCGATCAGAATCAGTGCAATCGCAAAAGCCGGATCAAGATCCAGCACGATTGCCAGACCAAGCGCAACCAGAGGCATGGCCCCGAACTGCGACATGAACCCGATGAGCACTCCGCGGAACTGACGTACAACGGCCTTGAAATCATCAACGGTCAGACTGGCCCCCATCCCGAACATGATGATCAGGATCATGATGCCCAGCAGGGCTTCATCAATGGCGTACAGTAGTTGGGTATCAAATTCCATAATCTGAAAATTAGCAAATAACCTGGAAACGGATTTACACCTTTACTTCTTTGGCGGCGAACATCTCTTTTATGGTCTGCTCATATTTTTTCTCGATGACGTGACGCTTCAGTTTGAAGAGGTTTGTCACCTCATCGCCCACCTTGAACGTCTTGGGCAGAAGTCGAAACTCGCGAACCTGCTCAAAGCGCTTGAACCCGCCGGTGCGCGCCATCATAACCCTTATTTCGTCACGGATAATCTTGCTGGCACGGGCGTTATCCACAAGTTCCTTCATCGAATCCACTTCGACCCCCTCATCCACAAAAGCATCCAGTTTCGGGACTATGAGCGCGCCTACGTATTTCTGATCCTGTCCCACCACCATGCACTGCTCTATATACCTGCTCTGACGCAGCTGCATTTCGATGGGTTCCGGCTCGAGGTTTTCACCATTGGATAGCACGATGGTCGATTTGCTCCGGCCCAGGATCTTCAGCGAGTCGTTGAACGTCATCATGCCCAGGTCGCCGGTGCGAAGCCAGCCGCCTTCACGCAAGACCGTTTTTGTGATTTCCGGCTCACGGTAGTACCCTTTCATGACCTGCGGTCCGCGCACCCAGATCTCGCCGCGCATGCCTCGCCCCTCATGGGGATGCTTCTTGTTCGGGAAGAGCACCTCCTCGGTCTCAAGGTCCACGATACGCACTTCGGTGTCCTGTACGGGCGGACCCACCGTGCCGTTGACCAGGCGGTCTTCGGTGCGTACGGCGATAACCGGGCAGGTCTCGGTCATCCCGTATCCTTCCAGGACCGGGATCCCGATGTAATTGAAAAACTTGTCGATTTCGATGGGCAGGGCGCCTCCCCCGGAGACGGTTGCCTTGATCGATCCACCCGCACTTTTCCGGATGGCTTCGAGTACTGCGACATTGAAAAAGCCGTACCACGGCACCATGATGAGCAGCCGGATCAAGTGCCCGACCTTGAAAATGGTGCGCTTTATCTTCGATTCGTCTTTCAGCTGCAGGTCATTGTCGCTGATATAGAAAATGGACTCCTGGTAGTAGTGCCCCAGAAAATAGGCAATATGGAACAGGGCGCGGCGGACCGGGTGGGCGGCGCGCACGTTTTCCAGGATGCGCTGGTGCAGGCTCTCCCAAAGGCGGGGCGCCGATCCCATGAAGGTCGGTTCCACGTTCTGCAGGTCTTCGCCAAGTGTACGGATGCTGGTGTAGTAGTTGCACGCGCCGCAGCTTACGGTATATACCTCGAACACCCGCTCAAAGATATGCCAGATGGGCAGGATGGAGAGGACGCGGTCGGTGCATTGCAGCTCAATGGGAATCACCGACATCTGCGACATCATGTTGGAGTGGGTGAGCATTACCCCTTTCGGCTTGCCGGTGGTGCCGGAGGTGTAGATCAGGGTGAACAGGTCATCCGGACGGATTCCCTCCATGCGCTCGTCCACACGCGTGTCGCCTTTCTCCAGTTGCAGCGCACCTATCGCCAACACCTCCTCCAGGGCGCGCACTCCCTCAAGCGGCTTCGACTTCGGGCTCATCAGTATGATTTCCTGCAGTTCGGGGAGTTCGGGCCAAAGCCGTATGATCTTCTTCTGAAGGGCATCATTTTCAACAAAGGCCACACGGATACGGGCGTGGTTGACGATATAGATGAGCTCGTCATCGGTCACATCCGCGCCCCGGGGAGTGTTCACGGCACCGCTCAGCTGAATTCCGTAATCGGCCAGCATCCATTCGTAGCGGTTGTCGCTGAACAGTCCAACATGCTCACGGGCTTCCACCCCAAGCTCAATAAGTCCGGCAGAAAGCCTGCGGCCGCGCTCATAGAGGTCACGAAATGTAACGTGCTCCCATTCAAGCGCTTTGATTCGTGTTGCAAAGGCTGGAAGCGTCTCATATTTGTCCGCTGCCTTCTTGTAAAGATCTGCCAGATTGGAAGCAATGATACGGGAATCCATAAATCGGCTTGAAAGTGAATATATGGGTTAGGCTGAGACGAGACCCGGCAAAACGCAACAGTTCAACTGGACCAGCAGTCCGGTTTCGAGCAACAGTGATAAACCCCAGGATGATTCAAAATGCACGGCTTTTTGGTAACATCCCAAAGAAATCGTGCATCAAAAACAGGTTTTTTTCGTGATGGTTCAACTACAGGCAAAAACCCGGCCTTAAAGATACGTTTTTTTTTCTTAGGAACAACACGGGGAAAGATCCATTGGATCCAGGGGCGCTTCAGGACCCCTTTTTCTGAGATCCCGCAGTATTGCCGGAAGTCTCTCCGACCGGGATATCTTCGGGATCATATGGTGCCGGAATCCAGAAAAAGAAGGTGGATCCCACGCCGAAGGCGCTTTCCATACCGAGACTGCCGCCCATCTGCTCTACCAGTTGGCTGGAGATGATCAGACCCAGTCCGGTTCCGCCAAAACGGCGGCTGATGGAAGAGTCCACCTGCGAAAACGCCTGAAACAACTTGGATCTTTGCTCCTCCGTAATCCCGATGCCTGTGTCCCTTATGTGAAAAAACAGCTTTCCATTCTTGCTGTCAATGGCTTCAAAACCGGCCGTAAGCTCCACTTCGCCTTCTTCCGTAAACTTGACAGCGTTGTTAAGCAGGTTCATCAGCACCTGCTTGAGACGCACCGGGTCCACATCGGCAAACCGCGGAAAATCCGGCTGGATCTCGTAGAAAATCCGCAGCCCTTTTTTGGCAGCCTGGTATTCCATGATGGCCATCGTCTGCTCCACCAGGGCGATCAGATCGGTTCTGACGGGGTGCAGCTGTATACGCCCGGCTTCGATCCTGGAAAAATCGAGGATGTCATTGATGATCCCCATCAGCACATTGGCAGAAATACTCACGTTTTCCAGATACATTTTCTGGATATTGTTCATGGGCGTGGCTTCCAGCAGGTCTGTGAAACCGATGATGCCATTCAGGGGCGTCCGCAATTCGTGGCTCATGTTGGCCAGAAATTCGCTTTTGGTCTTGTTGGCCGCCTGCGCTTTCTCCTTTTCGATTACCAGCTGGTTTTCGAGTTCAAACCGCTTTTTCATGTTGACCAGCATTTCCGCGAACAGCTTCAGGAGCGTCTTCTCTTTTTCGGTGTAACGGTAGTGTTCCGATACGGAGTCAAAGCCGACAAAGCCAATGCATTTTTTTCCCTTCATCAGCGGAAGCGTGATGAGGCTTTTGATATCCTGTGCCATCAGATGGTCGCGCAGAAAACTGCCGTCCGGCAGCGTCGAGACATCAGGTATATCCAGCGGCTTCCCGGTTTTGTGGACCTCTATCAACGGCATCATCAGCTCAAACGGCACCCGCTGAAGCTGGTCAACTTGCGGTGTTACACCCTCTGCACACCATTCATGCGTATTGCGGCAGAACTGCCGGTCCCAGTCGTACTCAAAAATATAGACACGGTCCGCCCGCGCAAATGCCGCCAGTTCCACCAAAGACCGCCTGATGGTATCCTCCATCTCGCCCAGCGGCACATTGATATAGGTGGATGCGATCTTCATCAGGATTTCCTGCAAATGGGACTGGTGCTGAAGCTGGTCTTCAGCCTGGTTCCGGTCCAGGATCAGTCCCGCCTGTCTTCTGAAAATATCAACCAGGGTATCGCTTTTGAATTGCTGGTTTTCCGGCATGATGATGGTGAAATGTCCCAGCATCCGGTCATCCCTTACAATTCCGGCAATGGCGATTTCACCCGGACGAAAAACCTCCCGCAGGCTTTCCAGCTGCTTTTCATCGAGTCCGACACCAACAAGATGTTCCTCTGCGGGAATCCGGACGATCCCCTTCTGAAGGAGCCCGTCCACCAGGTCCCGGTCCTGCAGCCACTTTTTTTTCCGTATGTCGAATCCAAGGGCTTCGGCCGCTTTTTCGAACTGGCCGGAAGCGCCGCATGATGCCACCACCTCGATTTCCTTTTCGTTCGGGCTGACCATGTTGAGCATCACACAGCTGGCCCCCGTTATTTCCAGGAGTGTGGCGGTCAGGCGTTGGTAATCCGGTTCACCAAGTTTCTGCTCGAGAAAATACCGGGAGGTTTCCGCAATCATTTTCTCTCTCGTGATATCGAACACGAATGTACAGAGATATCCCTTTTGCGGACTCTGAATCTCTACACGAAGCCATCGCTTGAGAATCCGCGAATGCAGCTCGTAATCTCTCCTGTTTCCAGTGGATGCAACTTCTTCGAAAAGCGACAAATCGTCCAGCTCGGCCAGACCGGACAGAGTGAAAATATCGCTGACTTTTTTATCGACAACGTCTTCTTTTTTTAATCCGGTGAACTCTTCCAGGGTCCGGTTGACATCCAGAATGTGAAAATCGACCACATTTCCATTGTCATCATAGACCAGTTTGTGGTACACAAACCCGAAAGATGCTTCCTCTATAAGATGTCGATAATCACTCGAATCCATTGCCATGCAAGCTATAACGTACGCCAACTACCCCGGTGTGATTACGTAATTTACACAAATTCGCCGGCCGTTCATACAATATCACACTTTTAATACGGTTTTTGCAACTGAGTTAATAAGAGATATTGATACCGTATTGTTGTTTTAAACTTGGTTATCACCCGTTAGAGCGGGTTTGTATTCCTGTGATACCACCTCGCGCTGCACTTAACTATCCTTACGCTTTGTAGCCAGCTCCATCACCCTGGTCATCCTGGAAACGAACTCGCCCGGCGACTCCAGTTCGCCCTGGAGCAGGCGGGCCCCGTCGTAGAGCTGGCGCGCCATCAGCCGGACCGTCTCATCGCTGCCGGCTTCCTGCATGCGGCTCATGTTGCGGATAACCGGATGCGAGGGGTTGATCTCGAGGACACGCCTGGACGTACCCGTCTCCTGGTCCATCATTTTCATCATGCGTTCGAGGTGACTGTCCAGGCCTTCCTTTCCAATGGTCAGGGTGACGGCCGAATCCACCAGTCTTCGCGAGGCAACCACATCCTCCACCCGGTCTCCGGCTTCCTCCTTGAAAACGGCAAAAAGCCGGTCAAGGGCTTCTCCGGTCAACCGGTCGGATTTTTCCTCCTCATCGGGATCATCGTCCAGGTCCAGATCGGCCTTTTCAATGCTTTTCAACGGTTTTTCCCGGTAGGATCCAATACCCGGGACAACAAACGCATCCACCGGATCGGCAAGCAGCAGCACCTCGATATCCTTTTTGCAGAAATATTCCAGCTTGGGATCGCGCTTCAGCTCCTCGAGACTGTCGCCGGACAGGTAATAGATTTCCTTTTGTGTATCCGCCATGCGCGCCACATAGGTTTTCAGGGATACCATGTCGGCCAGGGCATTTGAACCAGCCTCTTTGTCCTGCTGCTCGCTGGCCGCAGATTTCTCGGACTTTTCTTCACCCTTGCTGGCAGTAGATTTCTCGGACGTATCTTCACCCTTGCTGGCCGTAGATTTCTCGGACGTATCTTCACCCTTGCTGGCCGTTTCGGCGTCTTTTGATGCCTTCGAATCATCCGTACGGGTGCTGTGGAACCGCAGCAGCTCGGTGATGCGGTCACGGTTGGCGAAATCCGAGTTCAGACCGGACTTGAACAGCGGCCCGAACTCCCCGTAAAACGTGCGGAATTTCTCCGGTTCGCTTTCGGCCCAGTATTCGATCAT
>RECX01000291.1 GCA_007693825.1 Balneolaceae bacterium | reverse complement strand
AACGGGCAGCGATGCTGAAGGCGCAACGGGCAGCAATGCTGGCAGCGAACCGGTCCGGAGTGCTGCTGTGGCAGGGGTGCAAAAAGGGCACGAAACGGCAGCAACATGCCTGGCCATATCCACCCGGGCGGTAACATCCGGGGAGGTGGCACTGGCCCGCCGGCATGGAATCCGGCTGATGGATTATCCCGTCTGGCAATACCGCTGGCTTGCACCGCCTCCGCATCTGACCGCGACCATTCTGGCAGAGGAGCCGCAGGCGTGGGTGTTTACCAGCCGGCGCGGCGTGGAGGGATGGTGGCGCACCTGGAAGGAGCAGCTCAGAAAGCAAAAGCTCCGCAACGAAATACTGGGCAAGACGACGCAGCAGGGGCAGGGCCACCAAATGCCTGGCAAGACGACGCAGCAGACGCAGGGCCACGAGATGCCTGGCAAGACGACGCAGCAGGCGCAGGGCAGGGACGGCAGCGACGCCATGCGCATCCCCCCGGTGTATGTCGTCGGCGGCGCCACGGCCGATGCGGTCCGTCGTTTCTTCGGAGACGCCGGCATCAGGGAAGCCGGCACCGGAGAGGAAGAAATCAGGCAGGACGACGTCGGAGAAGCCGGCATCGGAGAAGCCGGTGTCACTCAGGCGGACATCGGAGAAGCCGATATCAGGGTGGCTGACAGGGGCGACGGGAAGTCGCTCGGGGAAGCGCTGTTGCGGGATGGTGTGCAGCATGCGGTGCACTTTTGTGCGGTGGAGCGCCGCACGGAGCTTGCGGAGTTCTGCATGAAGCACGGCATATCCCTGACGGAGGCCGAAGTGTATCAGCGAACAGCCGTATCCAACAGAAAACCGCTCTTCACGGCATTCGACGCGCTGCTGTTTTTCAGTCCCGATGGTGTCACGGAGTTCTTTCGGGTCTATGGCGTTCCGGGCGGGTCATGGCGGCCCGTGGCTGTCGGACAGACCACCGCCGCGGCCATCCGGCAGGAAACCGGGCGCGATCCGCTGATTGCCGCTTCTCCCTCCTTTGAGGAGATGCTCAAACTTGTATAATTTGCCGCCGGTCATGGCGGAACAATGCTCCATATCTTCGCAAAACACGTTCTAATGCTGAAAAACGATCTCTATCTCAAAGCACTTGCCGGTGACCCGGTACCGCGTCCGCCTGTGTGGATGATGCGTCAGGCCGGGCGCTACCTTCCGTCGTATCTGCGGCTCCAGGCGAAGTACGATTTTTTCACCCGGTGTGAAACGCCCGAGCTGGTCGCCGAAATCACCTGCCTGCCGATCGACGAAATCGGTCCCGACGCGGCCATCCTTTTTTCCGACATCCTGGTTGTGCCGCGCGCGCTTGGCCAGCCCGTGGAGATGAAGCCGGGGGTGGGACCGGTGCTGGACAATCCCATCCGAACCCCGGAGCAGGCCATGGCGCTCAGGCCGGTTGACGCGTCGCAGGCACTCGGCTACGTGATGGAAGGGATCCGTGCGACCAGTGAGCGGCTGGACGGACGCGTGCCCCTGATCGGGTTTTCCGGCGCGCCCTGGACGCTGCTCTGCTACATGGTGGAAGGGCGCGGATCCAAGGACTTTTCCACGGCCAAGGCGTTCTGCTATCAGCATCCCCGGGCGGCAAAATACGTGCTGAACCTGCTCACCGACGTGATCATCGACTATCTGAACGCGCAGATTGAGGCGGGCGTGCATGCCGTGCAGGTGTTCGACAGCTGGGCCGGGCTTCTGGGGCCGGAGGATTTCAGCAACCTGTGCCTGCCGTACCTGCAGCGCATCACCGAGGAGGTGCGGGGCGCGCCGGTGGTGCTTTTTGCCAAGGGTGCGTGGTACGCGCTGGAGCTGCTGTCGTGGCGCACCCGTGCCGCGGCGCTGTCGCTGGACTGGACCGTGAGTCCGGAATACGCGCGCCAGGCGGCCGGACTGGATATCACCCTGCAGGGCAACTTCGATCCGAGCCGCCTGCTGTCGCCGGTGCCGGTGATCCGTGAGCAGGTCCGGCAGATGATCGACCGCTTCGGAAAAGATCGCTATATTGTAAACCTCGGCCACGGCATCCTGCCCAACGTCCCGGTCGACCATGCCAAAGCTTTTGTGGATGCGGTCACGTCCTGGAAGAAGTGAGGAGCGGCAATTGCCGCCGGCCGTATCCACCCGGAATAAAACAATGCAGCCCATGAGTATCAGGACATCCTTCACCCAATGGACCCATGATCTGCAGGACCGGATCTGCAACGCGCTGGAGGAGGCGGATGGGAAGGCCCGGTTCCGCGAGGATCTCTGGGAGCGTGACGGCGGCGGGGGCGGCCGGTCGCGGGTGATCGAAAAAGGCGGGCTGTTCGAAAAGGGCGGCGTGAACGTGTCGACGGTCCATGGCGAGCTTCCCGAGCTGATCCGCAAACGGTTCGGGGTCACGCAGGGATGGTTTTACGCATGCGGCATCTCGCTGGTGCTGCACCCAGGAAGTCCGATGATACCGACCGTGCACGCCAATTTCCGGTATTTTGAGCTCTATGAGCAGGAGGATGGCGATCCGGTGGATGCGTGGTTCGGCGGCGGGGCGGACCTGACGCCGTATTACCTGTTCGGGGAGGATGCCCGGCACTTCCACCAGATCTATAAAACGGTGTGCGATCGTTTCCATCCCGAACTGTATCCGCGTTTCAAGACGGCCTGCGACCGCTATTTCCACAACGAGCACCGGGGGGAGGCGCGGGGCATCGGCGGCATTTTTTTCGACTATCTGCGCTCTGAAGAGGAGCAGAACCTTGTTTTCTGGCACGACATGACCACGGCGTGCGGCGATGCGTTCCTGTCGTCGTATCTGCCGATCGTCGAGCGGCGCCGGGAGGAACCCTGGGGCGACGGGGAGCGCTACTTCCAGGAGCTGCGGCGCGGGCGTTATGTGGAATTCAACCTGATCCACGATCGCGGGACGCTCTTCGGGCTCAAGACCGGCGGCCGGACCGAGTCCATTCTCATGAGCCTGCCGCCGCGCGTGCGGTGGGACTATAACGTGGAGCCGCCGCCCGGCACGCGCGAGGCGGTGTTGCTGGAGGTGCTCCGGGATCCGCGCGATTGGGTGTGAAATGGAGCGCAATTCCGCACAAAATCGTACCTTTGTTCTGAGCACCCCAATTTTGATAATTCTTCAACCGTATCCACCATGACGCGAACAGACTCCCAGCTTCCATCAGGGTTTCCGCTTTCCCGTGGCAGACGCAACCGATACCGCGCAACCCGGCGGGAGATGTTGGCCGAGCACCGTCTGCATCCATCCGATTTCATCGCACCGCTGTTCCTGGCGGAAGGCAAGGGGGTGCAGGATCAGATCCCCTCGATGCCCGGCTACTACCGGCTGTCGCTGGATCTGGCCGTGCGCAAGGCGGCTTCGTGGCACGAAATGGGGATCCCTGCCGTGCTGCTGTTTGCCATGGTGCCGGAGGAGAAAAAGGACAACGAGGGTACCGAGGCGCTGAACCCGGACGGACTCATGCCGATGGCGCTGAAGCGAATCAAGGATGCGGTGCCGGGGCTCACGGTGATGACCGACGTGGCGCTTGACCCTTACTCGAGCTACGGGCACGACGGCATTGTGCGGGACGGCGACGTGGTCAACGACGAGTCGGTGGATGTACTGGCGCGTATGGCCGTTATCCACGCCCGGGCCGGTGCCGATTATGTGGCGCCGTCGGATATGATGGACGGGCGCATCGGCGAGATCCGGCGGGCGCTCGAAGCGGACGGACACGCGCAGACCGGGATCCTGGCGTACAGTGCGAAATATGCGTCCGGTTTTTACGGGCCGTTCCGTGATGCGCTCGATTCCGCTCCCGGTTTCGGCGACAAGAAGACCTACCAGATGGATCCGGCCAATGTCCGGGAGGCGGTGCGTGAGGCGCTGATGGATGAGGCCGAGGGGGCCGACATGGTGATGGTCAAGCCGGGGCTGCCGTACCTGGATGTGGTGCGGGCGGTGCGCGAGGCCGTTCATGTGCCCGTTGCCGTCTACAATGTGAGCGGCGAATATGCCATGATCAAAGCGGCGGCGCAGATGGGCTGGCTGGATGAAGAAGCGGCCATGCTGGAGAGCCTGCTGGCCTGCAAGCGGGCCGGAGCGGATGTCATCGCCACCTATTGGGCCGAAAAAGCGGCAGCGTTACTGAACAATACGTGATTTGCTGTTTCCCGGGTGTCCGGGACGGGCAGCTTTTCCAGGCGAATGAGTCATGGGATGAAGAGCGCTGACAGGTGTATGATCCGTGATACTGGACGGGCAATCGGATACCCTGTCCGGCTGCGGAATAAATATAATTTAGATATGGACGGATTAATCCGTACCTTATAACAATTGGCCATTGACCGGTGAATAGAGATTGTTGATTTTCCTTGAGATAGTTCACGAGATTTGTTCCGTTTAGATTGCCAAGTTACATAACCTTATAATAAAATTTGATGAATATGACGACGATTTATGTTGGCAATCTCAGCTTCAAGACAAGCGAAGACCAACTTCTTGAACTTTTCTCTGAATACGGCGAGGTAACCTCTGCCAAAATTATAACAGATCGTGAAACGGGCCGTTCCCGTGGATTTGGCTTTGTCGAAATGAGCGACGATGCCAAGGCCGGTGAGGCAATCCAGGAGCTGCACGAATCCGAGTTTATGGAGCGCGACCTTGTGGTTAACGAGGCCCGCCCTAAAAGCGACGACAACGGCTTCGGTGGCGGTCAGCGCCGCGGCGGTTCCCGCAACCGGTACTGAGTTTCGCGCCTGGTGCCTGGCATTTGCCGGACACTGCAGTGAAACAGCCGCTTGACGGCTTCACAACATATGTGAATACGGGCTCCCCCAAAAAGGGAGCCCGTTTTTTTTTTGGGTGCGCCGGCACGCTTCGCCAGCCATAGTGGCAGTTTGACCGAATAGACTTTCGTTGCAGCGCTTCGCGGTTCTTCGAATCGGAGATCATTGTGCCAGTTTCCATAATGATGTGCAGTCCCCGGAAAATTCTCCCGCCCCCCCGAACTACCCCGCTCCTGAGATATTAATCCTGTGCATCCGGGGTGTGTATCCCTTGCAATAGTGGCAAAAAAAGTATTTATTACCCTTGTATTGCACAATTAAATTGCAAATATTACCCTTGTAATAGTTTGTTCAGATACTGCTGTTTGTTGAAACAGCCGCTAGTCCTTTGTTCATCACCCTGGCAGCAGCAGAACAATGCGAATTTTCCAACGAAATCATCTTGAAGCTCTGCGGAATTGGCGAAATTCAAACCGCAGGAAGCCCCTGATCATCCGTGGTGCCAGGCAAGTCGGCAAAACCACGTTGGTCAGGGATTTTTCTGCTGATTTCAGTCAGTTCATACACCTTAATCTTGAAAAGAAAACTGACCGGGAATACTTTGAGATCCATGATGTAAAGAAAATCATCGATTCGCTGTTGATCGAAAATAAACTCAGGAATAACCTGGGTGATACGCTCTTGTTCATTGATGAGATCCAGGAGTCGGAGCGTGCAATAGAACTGTTGAGATATTTTTACGAAGAGCTCCCCGAACTGAATGTCGTAGCAGCCGGTTCTCTGCTGGAATTCGCTTTGAGTGGAATAAAAGGCTTCCCGGTTGGAAGGGTCAGCTATCTTTACCTGTCTCCCGTCAATTTCAGTGAGTTCTTGTACGCGACGGGGAATAACGAGCTGCTGAACAGGTTGCATACACCGCCCTTTGAGAACCATCTGCACCGCGCAGCACTCCGGTTGTTCAACGACTACACAATGATCGGAGGCATGCCGGAGGTGATAAGCGAGTTCCTTCAGACCGGATCGCCGGTTGGACTTTCAGACATCTACGATGAAATCAATACGGCGTACCGCGAGGATATCGTCAAATATGCCTCATCAAAAAAAGAGCAGGATATTTTGCAGCATCTCATCGCGTCTGCTCCATTATTCGCAGACCGGCGTGTGACTTTCCACAATTTCGGTAACTCCGGATTTCGTTCCATTGATGTATCCAGTGCCTTCCGACGTTTGCAACAGGCCGGAATTTGTCAACTGATCTACCCTACGACCCGCAACCTTCCACCCTTAATACCAGGCCTGAAGAAAGCACCCCGTATACAATGGCTTGATACCGGTTTATTAATTCATGCACTTGGATTGCAGGCTAAAGTGAGCATGTTGGATGATCTCAGCGATTCATGGAAGGGCGCCCTGGTACCTCATATTGTGACCCAGGAGCTTCTGTCAACAAACACCACCACATTCACGAAACCCGTGTTCTGGGTTCGGCAAAAAACACAGTCGCAGGCTGAGGTCGATCTTTTGCTCGACATTGGACCACACCCGGTTCCGGTAGAAATCAAATCCGGTCCGGCAGGAAGGCTGCGGTCGCTTCATCAGTATATCGATCGGTCAGATACGGATTTTGCCGTCAGGCTTTATGCAGGTCCGTGCGCATATGAGCAACACAAGACTGCCGGCGGAAAGCCCTTCAAACTTCTTAACCTGCCCTATTACCTCGCTTACTGGTTGGAAGACTATGTAAACTGGTACAGGTCAAAACTCATTGGTTCACCCTCCGGCCATAATAACTCCCAATAATGGGACCCATGGCCAGGTTGCTGTATCAACACCCGAATCAGACTTGGTCTCCGGGCCGGATCATTCACCAGGGTTCACTGGGGAAGCCCCACATCCTGCAGGTTCTCCGGAAGGTCAAGCTCCGTTTCCGGCGGCAGCACTTCAATGTTCCGGGCATACCATCCCGCCTCTGTCCGTACCATATCAAAGCGGATGACATCGCCGGTTTGAAGCCCGTCGGAAACCGTCGGATCATCGATGCGCAGGCTCATCCTCATCGCATTCATCACATCCGGAATGGTTTCATGTACGACGGAAATGGACTCGCCCCGCATGTCCGTGCTGAGATAACGGCCCCTGACTTCATAGACTTCATCGGCGGCGGCCGGTTCTTTTTCGCCGCAGGAAGCAAATGAAAAGGGCAGGAAGGCAAAGAGCAGCAACGGGAGTAAACGATTGTGTGTCATCAGAGAGCAGTTACAGGTTCATGGTGCGGGCTTGCAAGATATACAGGTTGCAATATAAGGGTTGCGAAATAAGGGTTGCAAAATGAAGGTTGCGAAATAAGGGTTGCAAAATAAGGGTTGCAAAATGAAGGTTGCGAAATAAGGGTTGCGAAATGAAGGTTGCGAAGACGCAACGTTCCAAATGCACAAGATCACGCTTGCAGGGTTCCGGACCAGCCGGCGCGGCACGCTGTGACTCCAAACTCTGCTGAATTTTTCGTATCCTTGTTGCTCCGGAAACGAAATCCGGAAACGTGTTCCGATGGTTCCGGATGATGACACACGTTGCCGCGGGATGGAACGGCATCCATCCTGTCGAATGTAAACGTCCAAATCAAGTGCTATGAAATATCCCCGAAGTCAGAACCTGTTTGACCGCGCAAAAAAACACATCCCCGGCGGCGTCAATTCCCCGGCCCGCGCATTCAAGGCCGTTGGAGGCACACCGCTCTTCATGGTACGCGCCGAGGGCGCCTGGCTGTTCGATGAGGATGGGAACGAGCTGATCGACTACATAGGGTCGTGGGGACCCATGATCCTCGGGCATGCCTACCCGGCTGTGGTGGATGCGGTCCAGATAGCCGCGGCGGCATCTACCTCTTTCGGTACGCCCACCGAACTCGAGATCCAGATGGCCGAACGGGTGTGCGGCATGGTGCCCGGACTCGACAAGCTGCGCATGACCAACTCCGGAACCGAGGCATGCATGAGTGCGGTTCGGGTCGCCCGCGGGTATACCGGACGCGACAAGATCATCAAATTTGAAGGATGCTACCACGGCCACGGGGACTCGTTCCTGATAAAGGCGGGCAGCGGGGCACTGACTCTTGGCCATCCCAGCAGTCCCGGCGTGACGGCCGGCACGGCGAAAGACACCCTCACCGCCGACTTCAACGATCTTGAGAGCGTCAGCCTGCTGCTGGATCAGAACAGGGACGAAGTGGCTGCCGTGATCCTGGAGCCGGTCGCCGGAAACATGGGCTGCATCCCTCCGCGGGATGGCTTCCTGGAAGGATTGCGCAAATTGTGCGACCAGCATGGCGCATTGCTTATTTTTGACGAGGTGATGTGCGGATTCCGGATCGCACGCGGCGGGGCCGTGGAGCGGTACGGAGTGCAGCCCGATCTGATGGCGTACGGCAAGGTAATCGGAGCCGGCATGCCGGTCGGCGCATTCGGCGGCAATGCCGATGTGATGGGCGTCGTGG
>RECX01000252.1 GCA_007693825.1 Balneolaceae bacterium | reverse complement strand
CCGCCACTTTCTCGATTTCCACCCCGCCCTCGGTCGACACCATGATCACGTTCTGGTTGCGGGTGCGGTCCAGCGTAACGCCTACGTAATACTCTTCCTTGATATCCACGCCGTCGGTGATATACAGACGCTCGACTCTCTTGCCGGCTTCACCGGTCTGAATGGTCACCAGGGTATCGCCAAGCAGCGATTCGGCAGCTTTACGGACTTCGCCAACCGACCCGGCCAGGATCACACCCTTTGCACCGGATTCTTTCGTGCGGCCCTTTCCACGTCCACCCGCATGGATCTGCGCCTTGACCACAAAAAGCGTGGTGCCTTTCTGTTTGAGGGTCTCCGCGGCCTTGACCGCCTCCTCGACGGTGAACACGGCGATGCCTTCGGGCACGGCCACATTGAATTCTTTCAGCAGTTCCTTGGCCTGGTATTCGTGGATGTTCATGGATCTCTGATTTTATTTTAGAATGTTGAAAATCTTGGAATGTTGAAAATCGATGCGTGAAAAGGCCCTGAAAAATAACCGTTACCCGCCTTAAATAAAACACCCGGATGGATATCGGTTCACGCCCGGCGGACTGCAGATAATCACAGAGTGGGACCTGGAAGAAACATCCGGTTGCGTTCATTTCCATTTAATGCTGCAATTACCTACTTTTTTAAAAGCAAAAGTAACCGCGCTCCTGGATCTGAACATGGCCAAAATCAACGGGCTGGAGGTGTTTAAGGAAATCAGGAGGAATGAGCGGACGCGCCGCCTGCCTGTGGTTATCCTCACTTTGTCTGTCGAAGAACGGGATATCATGCAGGGATATGACCTCGGGGCGAACAGCTGCATCCGCAAAACTATTTACGTTGATAATTTTGTCCATGCCATGAAGCAGCTGGGATTGTACTGGCTGGCCTTGAACGAGCTGGGAGTATGATATTCAACTGCCAACTGTTAAAAACGCATCAAATGGAGGAACTGAGATGAGTAAAGCTGTGAGGGTACTGATTATTGAAGATCTGCCGGATGATGCCGAACTGGTTGAACTGGAACTTCAGAGGGCAGGCCTGGAGCCTGAGTGCACCCGTGTGGAGACGGCCGCCGCACTGGAGAAAGCGCTTGAGGACCAGGATTGGGATATCATCATCAGCGACTACAACCTGCCCGGATTTGACGGGCTTGCCGCGCTTGAGATCCTCAAGAAAACCGGGCGTGATATCCCGTTTATCATCGTCTCGGGGACCGTCGGCGAGGAGACCGCAGTGGAGGCCGTACTGGCAGGTGCACAGGATTATATAATGAAGGATAACCTGAGGCGGGTGCCTGCTGCCGTGATAAGGGAAATCCAGAGTCACAAGCTTCGTGAGGAGAAACGCAAAGCGGAACAGCAGATCCGGGATTCCCTGGAGGAGAAAGAGGTGATGCTCAAGGAGATCCACCACAGGGTCAAAAACAACCTGGCGGTGATATCGGCCTTGCTGACCCTTCAGTCAGATTATGTCAAGGATGAAGAAGCGAGGAAGCTTTTTCTTGAGAGCGTGGGACGCATCAAGAGCATGGCCCTCATCCACGAGAAACTCTACCAGTCTGAAATGTTTGCCCGGGTCGAAATGGAGGACTACATCCGCCAGCTTGTAAAAACCATCCAGGAAACATATGAACAGGAATCCGGGAAAATTGCCGTGCACCTGGATTGTGACAATGCCATTCTGGATATCACCAAGGCCATCCCCTGCGGACTGATTGTCAATGAGCTGCTGACCAATGCCTACAAGCACGCGTTCCGGGGGCGGGAGTCCGGAAACATCCACCTGAAGCTAAAAAAAGACAACGAAACGGACGAGTGTCAGCTGCAGGTTCTGGACGATGGTGCCGGATTGCCCGATGAGGTTCTTGCCGGAAAAAGCACCAGCCTGGGCTTCAATATCATCCGGGGCCTTGCGCGTCAGATTTCTGCCGAATTGCATATGACCGGCCACGACGGGGCGCATGTGCTTTTGAAGTTCAAAGCCTGAAAGCCGTTGCGGCCTTTTCAGGTCAGACAAGCTCAGAAAAGCTCAGACAAGCTCAGAGATCAGGATGTCGGACACGTTCTCCCAGGATGCGCACACGAAATCCGGGGAAGGCAGGTCATCGGAGGGACTGATGGCGCGGCCATTGCTGTCTGTCAGCAGGCGCCTGTTTGAATCGGGGTCAGACGGGGAATCCGTATCGGCGCCGCCGGAAAATCCGGTATAAAGGATGGCATGCATACCGAGCTTTTTGGCACCTCTTATGTCCGTTTTCAGCATGTCGCCGACGTGCCAGGAACGTTCCGGACGGGCATCCGTGGCCTTGAGAACGGTTTCGAAGGCCTTGCGGTGCGGCTTGCTGACACCCAGCTCGTCACTGAAAGCAAACGCATCGAAATACTGCAGTACATCCATCTGATCGAGATACCGGCGGATTACCGATCCGGGCGAGAACATGGTGTCGGAAATGATGGCCAGCGGGAAGTAGATGCTGATGCTGGCCAGCGCTTCTTTAATGCCTTCGGCCAGCTCGGGCGGACCCTGAAACAGCGATTCCCGGAATGCCTCGGTCAGATCATCCACCTCAACGGGCTTTGCCGGAATGGCCAGCGCGTCGAGCATGCCCTGAACCAGCTCCCGGGTCGATTGCGTGCGCTGTTTTCCGAACCATTCGTCATCGAAAGCGCGTGAGACATGCGCGCGGGCCTCTCTGATCGCCTCCTCGGTCGGTTCTTTCTCGTATCGCCGCGAAACCTCGCGCAACGCATTAATGCGGGCTTCGGTACGCTTCTCACCGTTGGAGTCGGCACGGACAAGCGTATCCCAGAAATCCACGCTTACCATGGTATTCTTCATTACTGATGTCATCTGATTGTTAAAATTGTGTTGACCCGAACCGAAACACAGAATCAGCGCGTATCATTCGTTCTTTATCATGTCTTATTTTTAACAAACCTCAGGTTGTCAAAGTGCGTGCCGAGTGGTAATTTATTCCCGGTCATCAACCCGGCAGGAAGGAAGCGGCAACCGGTTTCAATCCGGCCGTGCATTTTCCGGGTGACGGATCAGCAAAGCACAACCAACGGGCTGCACTTCATGGCACAAACACTGCTCACCGCCGAGGATCTGGACCGCACCTACATGCGGCTGGCTCATCAGTTTGTGGAACCGTTCGACCGGCTGGACACCCTCGCCATCATCGGCATGCAGACCCGCGGGGTGGATATCGCCCGGCGCATCCACGGCATCATCAAAGAGCGGTTTTCGGTGGATCTGCCCCTTGGCGTGCTCGACACCACCTTCTACCGCGATGACTTCCGCACAAAGATGCGCATGCCCACTGTCCAGATCACCGACATCCCGTTCGACCTGTTCGGCAAGGATCTGATTCTTGTGGATGATGTGCTCTACACGGGCCGCACCGTGCGTTCGGCCATGGACGCGCTGATGAGCTTCGGACGTCCCGCCAGCGTGCGCTTCTGCTGCATGGTGGACCGCGGACATCGCGAACTGCCGGTCACCGCCGACTATGTCGGCATGTATGTCCCCACCCATCTCAACGAGGAGATCCGGGTGCTCACCCAGGAACAGGACGGACGGCAGGCCGTGCTGGTCGTCACCAAAGAAGAGGAGCCGCGACTGTGACCCCGACAGAGGATGCAACCTACGTTTTTCCGCACCGGCATCTGCTTGGACTGAAAGACTATTCCAAAGAAGACATCCTCCATGTGCTGGATCATACCGACAATTTCCTGGAGATCCTGAACCGGCCCATCCCCAAAATTCCGACCCTGCGCGACAAAACCATCGTAAACCTTTTCTACGAGAACAGCACGCGCACACGCATTTCGTTCGAAATGGCCCAGAAGCGGATGGGCGCCGATGTGGTCAACTTTTCCAGCAGCGCTTCGAGCGTGAGCAAGGGCGAGTCGCTAAAGGACACCATCCGCAACATCGAATCCATGAAAATCGACATGGTGGTGGTGCGGCACCCGAGTCCCGGCGCGCCGCATTTCATTTCCCGATGTGTGGATGCGGCCATCCTCAATGCCGGCGACGGGGCGCACGAACACCCGACCCAGGCGCTGCTCGACATGTTCTCGATGCGGCAGAGACTGGGGCGGCTGGCCGGACTCAAAGTGGTGATCATCGGCGATATCACGCACAGCCGGGTGGTACGGTCCAACATCATCGGGCTAACGCGGCTCGGGGCCGAGGTGATGCTGTGCGGTCCGCGCACCATGATGCCGCTGTTCGTCGAAGAGCTGGGCGTGCGGGTCTCCTACAACCTGGAAGAGTGCCTGGAGTGGTGCGATGTGGCCATGGCGCTGCGCATCCAGCTGGAACGGCAGGAAGGGGCACTGTTCCCATCCACAAGAGAATACCACGAACGGTTCGGCATCAAGAAGCGGCACCTGCGAGAATTCCCCAATTTCACCATCATGCATCCCGGTCCCATCAACCGTGGGGTGGAACTCGAGAGCGAGGTGGCCGATCATCCGCGCGCCATCATCCTGAACCAGGTGACCAACGGCCTGGCCGTGCGCATGGCGGCGCTGTACCTGCTCTCGGGGGGGAAGCGGGGGTAAGGCTTCCATACACCTGATTTTGCTGTCTACAAAACTCGCTGTCTACAAAACTCACTGTCTACAAAACTCACTGTCTACTAAAAATACCAAGTAACGTTTCCGATTATGGCCCCTGATCGTTTTCTCTCATTTCACCATTGTTTTGCCGGCATGGCTCTGGCCATGTTGCTGCTGATGCTGCCCGCCCTGGCACAAACATCCCTGAGCCAGACCGTTCCGGTGGAAGGCATCACGGACAACACACCGGCGGTGCACGCTTTCACAAACGCCGCCATTGTCACGGCACCCGGCTCGGTCATCCCGAATGGAACGCTGGTCATCCGCGATGGCGTGATCGAATCGGTCGGAAGCAATGTTACGCCGCCGCCCGACGCGCGCATCTGGAACATGGAGGGACGGACCATCTACCCCGGTTTCATCGATGCCTGGTCTGATGTCGGAATGGAAAAACCGCGCGTGGAAAACGAGCGCGGCAACCACTCCTGGAATCCGCAGGTCAGGGCGCACATAAGGGCGGAAGAAGAGTTCATCGCCGATGAGGACGGGCGTGAAAAACTCCGTTCGCAGGGATTCACCGCGGTGCTTTCGGTTCCGACCGAGGGGATTTTCCGCGGACAGGCAGCGCTGATGACCCTCGGAAACGGCAGCATATCCGACCGCACCATCCGGACAGAAGTGGCCCACGCGGTGTCCCTGACCCGAAGCCGCGACCTCGGGTTCGGCTATCCGACTTCCCCGGCAGGGGTCATTGCGCTGATACGCCAAACCCTGTACGATGCCGAGTGGCACGAGCAGGCGCACCGTGCCTGGCAGCAGAATCCGGAGGGACTGCAGCGGCCGGAATCGAATGCTTCGCTGGCAGCTCTGCACAATGTGGTCCGGGCAAGACAGCCGCTGTTCGTCGATACCCGCAGCGAAGAGGAGATCCAGCGCGCCCTGCGCTTCGCCGGGGAGTTTTCCGTGACAACGCCTTGGATTCTCGGCAACGGCCACGAATACAAGATCCTGGATGTGCTCACAGAACAGACGGTGCCCCTGGTGCTGCCCCTTGATTTTCCGGAGCCGCCGGAGGTCCGGTCGCCCGAAGATGCACTGAACCAGCCGCTGGCCTCGTTGCGCCACTGGTATCTGGCGCCCGAGAATCCCGCCAGGGTCGCCGGGGCAGGCATTCCCTTCTCCCTCACCGCCGCCCGGCTTTCCGACCCGACCCGATTCCTGTCCAACCTGCGAAAAGCCGTCGATGCCGGACTCGATCCCGAAACCGCCCTGTCCGCCCTGACCGTGCAGCCGGCGCAGATGCTTGGCATCGATGCCACGCACGGATCCATCCAGCCGGGAAAGGCAGCACATTTTGTCATCGCCAACGGCGACCTGTTTGAAGAGAAAACCCGGATCCTTGATGTCTGGGTGGATGGAAACCGTTTTGCGGTTCACACAGAGCCGGTTCATGATCCGTCCGGAACCTGGCAGCTCGCCTCCGCCGATGGCCGCATCCAGGCCACGCTTTCGCTCGAGCAGCCGAGGCCGGGCCGCTACTCCGGCAACATTACCATTGACGGCAGGGAGGCTGATTTGAGCACCGTTCGCGTGCAGCAGGAGCCCGGCCGCCTCATGGTCGATTTCCACGCAGACCCGTTTGATATGGACGGGCTGGTCCGCATGACCGCATCCCTGTCCGGCGACAACCTCTACGGATGGGCCGAGGTGCCGGGACGCCAGCGGCTGCAGTGGCGCGGCGTCAGGACCGAACCGGTCCCCCAGACAGAAGAAGATTCGGAGCAGACGGATTCCGGTGGATCGGGATCGGAAACGGAAACCGAAACGGAAGGGGAACAGCGGTCGGAAGCCGAAACGGAACCGGGACCGCAGCAGAACGCCACCCCAAAACGTGCGGCCCGCGACCTGGAACTTGCCGATCTGCGTCCATCCATGGAATATGGCCTCGAAAGCAAACCGGAGCAGCCCCGCCATGTCCTGGTGCGCAATGCGACGATATGGACGATGGGTCCGGATGGCATCCTTGAAAATGCGGACCTGCTCATCACCCGCGGCCAGGTGGCGGAAGTCGGACGGGGCCTGCGCGCTCCGCGCGGCGCCATTGAGATTGACGGCACCGGAAAACACGTTACCCCGGGCCTCATCGATCCGCACATCCACTCCGGGCTGGATGGCGTCAACGAGGTCGGCAACGCGATTGTCCCCGAAGTGCGCATGGCGGACGCATCCACCATCAACAACATCTGGATGTACCGCCAGCTTGCAGGCGGACTTACCGCTGCTCATGTGATGCACGGCTCGGCCAATCCGATCGGGGGGCAGAATATCATTGTGAAAATGCGCTGGGGCTCCCTGTCGGATGAGTTGCTGATCGATGACGCTCCGCGAACCGTGAAATTTGCCCTTGGCGAGAATCCCAAACGCGTCGGTACCGACCGCTATCCGGAAACCCGGATGGGCGTGGAACAGATCATCGCAGACCGGTTTCGCATGGCCCGTGATTATGAGGCGCGCTGGAACCGGTGGAAGCAGACGGGGGCAGGGCTGCCGCCGCGGCGCGACCTGCGCATGGATGCGCTTGTGGATATCCTCAACGAGGATGTGATCATCCAGGCGCACTGCTACCGGCAGGATGAAATCCTTGCCCTGATCCGGCTGGCCGAAGAGTTCGATATGACCATCGAGTCGTTCCACCACGGTGTCGAGGCCTACAAGGTGGCTCCTGAAATGGCCGCACACGGTTCCGGCGCCGTGGTCTGGACCGACTGGTCGTCCTTCAAAATTGAGGCCTATGACGCCACGGTGTACAATGCCAGGTTGCTGCACGAAGCCGGCGTGCTGACTTCGCTGCACTCGGACAACAGCCACATCGCATCCCGCATGAACTGGGAGGCCGCCAAAATGGTGCGTGCCGGACTGGATCCGGAGACCGCCCTTTCCATGGTCACCACCGCCCCGGCAAAAATCCTGCGTATCGACCACCGGGTTGGATCCCTGGAGCCGGGCAAGGATGGCGATTTTGTGATCTGGAGCGGCGATCCGCTCTCAACGATGACCAAAGCGGTGCAGACATGGGTCGATGGACGGAAATATTTCGACCTGGAGGATGACGCCCGCCGCCGTGAAGCCATTGAGAAAGAAAGATCGCAGCTCATCGAACGCATTCTGGAGGAAAAAAATGACTAAGCACCATATCCATCCACCCATGAACGATATTTTTGTAAAGGCATTTGTCCGGACCCGGCCCGTTGCTTTTGCCCTGATCCGGCCCGTTGCCCTTGCCTTGACGCTGGCCCTTGTTACCCTGTCCGCAATCCATCCGGAAAGAGCCGCGGCGCAGACCCCGGCCGATGTCCAGGCAGGACCCGTTGCGCTCACCGGCGCGACCATCCACACCGTTACCGGCCAGGTCATACCGGACGGGACCATCCTGTTTGAGGATGGGGTGATCACGGCCCTGGGAGCCGCCCCCGAATTGCCGGAAGGCACCGAGGTGATTCCCGTGGATGGCAAACACATCTATCCCGGACTGGTGGATGCGTACAGCCAGATGGGCATCTATGAAATCGGGGCCGTAACCATGACGCTCGACATCATGGAGCAGGGACTGATCAATCCGAATGTGAAGGTGGAGGTCGCTTTCAATCCGGAAAGCAGGCATATCGGCGTGGCACGGTCGGCGGGCGTACTGACCGCGGTTACGACACCCGGCGGCGGACTGATTTCCGGGCAGTCGGCGGCGATGGCCATGGACGGCTGGGCATGGG
>RECX01000289.1 GCA_007693825.1 Balneolaceae bacterium | reverse complement strand
ACATCCACGATAGATGGGCAGACATCCACGATAGATGGGCAGACATCCACGATAGATGGACAGACATCCACGATAGATGGGTAAAGATCCACGATAGATGGGTAAACATCCACAATGACAGAAGAACTGAAACAAAAACTGGACTCTCTGACACCGCAACCCGGGGTTTATCAGTTCAAGGACACCGGGGGCGAAGTGCTGTACGTCGGCAAGGCGAAGCGGCTGAACCAGCGCGTGCGATCCTATTTTCAGAATGCCGCCGACCATACCGGAAAAATCCTGGCGCTGGTCAGGAAGATTGCGGATGTCGAAGTCATCATTACCGACTCGGAGGCAGAAGCCCTCATCCTGGAAAACAACCTCATCAAAAAATTCCGCCCGCGGTACAACATACTCTATCGGGATGATAAATCGTATCCTTATATCTGCGTGACGGCTGAGGATCGGCCGCGTGTGTTCCCGACCCGTACCATAGTTCGTGACGGCAGCCGCTACTATGGTCCATATGACCATGTCGGCAAAATGAAGCTCATGCTGGAAACCATACGCAAGGCGTTCCAGCTCTGTACCTGCGCCTGTTCCTCCCGTATGATCGACCGCAGCAAGGGCCTGCCGAAATGGGGCCGCTGCTTTGAGGATTATTTTGAAAACTGTTCCGGCGAATTGCACATTGAGGAGTACGGGGCCCGGCTGGACCAGGTGACGCGCCTGCTCAATGGCCGGACCAAAGAGCTTATCCGGGACCTGAAGCTTGAAATGGAAGAGCTTGCAGAGGCACTGCAGTTTGAGCAGGCTTCCAATGTCAGGGACGGAATGCTGGCACTCAAAAGATTCAGCGAAAAAATGAAGATGGTCACGCCGGACGGTCTTGACCGGGATGTCTTTGCACTGGATTCGGATTGGGATGAAAATATTGCCTGCGGAGTACTCTTGCAGATTCGTGAAGGAAAACTGGTCGGCAAATATCACCGCTATCTTAAAAATATTGAAGGCCGCACGGATGGGATGCTCCTTCAGGCATTTATGGAGGATTATTACACAGGTGAACTGTCCGGAGTGATACCGGATGAGGTCTGTTGCAGCCATGACCTCCATAATGATGAACCGCTGTTTGAATATCTTTGGCAGAAAAGAGGGAAAAAGGTTCCCATAATCAAACCGCAGAGAGGTGAAAAAGCACAAATTGTACAGATGGCCGGTTCCAATGCCCGCATGCTCCTGAAAGAATGGCTGCTGGAAAAAATGAAAGCCGATCAGGGACGGATCCCGCATTCGGTTCAGGCACTGAAACGGGATCTGAACCTCCAGCGGCTGCCACGGCGAATCGAGTGTTTCGACATATCCAACTTTCAGGGTGCCTATACCGTGGCTTCCCTGGTATGTTTTGTTGACGCTCAGCCCCGAAAGAGCAGCTACAAGCGGTTTCATGTGCGCGGGGTGGATGGGCCTGATGATTTCGCATCCATGAGAGAGGTCATCGGACGGCATTACCGAAGGGTAAAAAAGGAGGGCGGGCAGATTCCGGACCTGATCGTGGTGGATGGCGGCAAGGGGCAGCTTTCCAGTGCCGTAAGCGCACTGCAGGAAGCAGGCATGGGGTCTGATGTGCCGGTAATTGGCCTGGCAAAACGCCTGGAAGAGGTATTTTACCCGGGCTCGCGCGATCCTGTAATGATTCCAAAAACATCCTCAAGCCTGAAACTGCTGCAGAGAATTCGTGATGAAGCCCATCGGTTTGCCATTCAATTCCACAGGGATGTGCGCAGCAGAAAAACGTTTCGATCCGAACTGGAAGAGATACCGGGCATTGGTAAAAAGACAGCGGATAAGCTTTTGAAGCAATATGGATCGATACTGGAGATAATGCATCAGGATATTCCCGAACTCAAAAAAATAACAGGCGAAAAAGCGGCAAAAGCGGTGCATGCGCATTTCCGGAAAGAGGAGCGCCAGTGAGTGCCTTTTTAAGGCAAAATGAACCAGGGACGATCACGTGCGTATAAGAAATCAGCAACCCGCTAAAAAAGTTTTAGTGGGAACTAGGTGTAACCGTGTAATGATTTGTAATGTAAGTTGAAGATAAATTTCTCAGATCCGCGAATTGCGAAATGATTTCAATACCAGCATTGTTTTATAAATGTGATATCCTGTTAACAAAAAAAACGGAGACCTATAGATAACAGTTACAGTTCTTTTCCGGAACACTTGCCGACAAGGCAATATCAATAAATTTCTCAGCGTTAAAGGTCAATATGATGTCGCAAAAATCACATAAACCCCTGCATCAGGTCGACGACCATGAACTGGTTCTGCGCTATCGCAGAAACAATGACCAGGAAGCTTTCCGGCAACTGCTGGACCGCCACCAGTCAAAGATATATTCCTACATCTACAGCATGGTGGGCAATGCCGAAACGGCGAACGATATCTTTCAGGAGACGTTCACCAAGGTCATTACCAAAATGGACGAGACCTACAATGAACAGGGCAAGTGGATTGCATGGGTCATGCGAATCGCTCATAATGCCACAATCGATTATCTGCGTAAGAAGAAGCGCTTTGTGGATGTGAACGCCCAGGATGACCCGGATTACGACTTCTATGACAGGCTGACCGATGAGACACTTGACGATGCCCAGGAGGTTATCGAAAAAGGTGAAGCAAAGGACAGTCTGATGAAACACATCTCCAAGCTTCCCAAGGAACAGCGGGAAGTTGTAATGCTGCGTCATTACTATGAGATGTCATTCAAGGAGATTGCCGAACTCACCAACGTCTCCATCAATACGGCGCTTGGCAGGATGAGGTATGCTCTGATTAACCTGAGAAAAATGTTTGACAAGGAACATGGAAAAGAAACCAAATATGTCGAACGTAGATGAGCTTTGTATCAAATACGTTTTTGACGAACTGGATCCCTCTGAGATAACGCTTGTTGAGCAGGCAATGATCCACGATCAAAACCTGCTCATTGAAGTGGAAAGCCTGAAAAGCACCTGGAGAAAACTGAAGAAACTGCCGGAGCTGACACCGCCTCCAAATATTTCCGAGGCGATCATAGATCAGGCAAAAGATTATTCAAGTCAGCAACAGTTTTTCGGCAGCAGCTGGAACAACCCCGGATTGCTGGCCACGGCGGCCATCGTACTCTTCAGTTTGCTGATTTCAACGGCTTATCTTCTGCCATCTGATGCCGTCACCGGCGAATCAGAAGGCGACCATACAATAACCGAAGCAGGTGCACAGGTACCCGCATCATTCCAATCACAAGACACCTATCAGGAGCTGTTCCGCGTTTGGAATGGCCAGAGCAACATGGTCTATGTCGGGAATGGGGAGCTTGGCTCCGGTGGCACACCGGTTGATTCCCTGCTGAAGCAAGGTGCCATACCCGGCAATACCGAAACACCACAAACCATACTTTCGCCTGTATTTCGCGATTTTCATCTTACCGGTAACCGATACTAGATTTGCCTATTGCCCTTTCCGATACAGAAACCATTTTTTTAAGTTACTTTTTGCGCAGCACCGGATACCTTTTTCTGAGATTCCTTCAGATTCGGAGTGCTACCTTTCCAATAATATTCTTACCTTTAGGGGTCTGTCAGATGGCTTGGCATAGCTAACGCACTTATGCGCTATCCGGTTATAATTCAATATCTTATATGGGAAAAGTAATATCTGTAGCAAATCAGAAAGGCGGTGTTGGGAAAACGACAACAGCAATAAACCTTGCTGCGAGTCTTGCTGCCATTGAGCATACCACGCTCCTGATAGATATTGATCCGCAAAGCAATTCCACAAGCGGTACCGGATTTGAGTATAAGGCCATCGACCATTCCATTTACCAGGTACTTGTGGAAGGGTACAGTGCCAGGGAGGCCGTGAAAAAGTCGGAACTCCCGTTTCTTGATATCATACCATCGCATATCAATCTGGTCGGCGCAGAAATTGAGATGGTGGATCGACCGCAACGGGAAAAAATTCTCAGAAATGCCATCGAAGAGATCCGTGATGATTATGATTTTATCATCATCGACTGTCCGCCTTCTCTCGGTCTGCTTACGATCAATTCCCTTACAGCTTCTGATTCCGTTCTTATCCCTGTTCAGTGCGAATATTTTGCGCTGGAAGGGCTCGGACAGTTGTTGAATACCATAAAGATCGTCCGTCAGCACCTCAATACCGGATTGGATATTGAAGGGGTAGTACTGACCATGTATGACACCAGAACCCGTCTGTCAAATCAGGTTGCAGATGAAGTGAGGCGTTATTTTGATAACCGCGTATTTGAAACAGTGATCTCAAGGAATGTGCGTCTGGCAGAAGCGCCCAGTTTCGGGAAACCAGTACTGCTTTATGATTCCGTATCCATCGGTTCAAAGAACTATCTTGCCCTGGCCCGGGAAATTGTCATAAGAAACAAGAAACTTTTCCGCAAAAGCTCCGTTTTCACTGAAAATAGCGAACAGGCATAAGAATAGCATGATACGGCAGTAAACCGTACATATTGGAATCATTATGGCAAAAAAGGTATTAGGCAGAGGTCTCGGAGCTTTTTTCCCGGAATACGACGAATCTGAAAATGATGCCCGGTCAGAAACCAGGGGAAGCGTCGACAGGGAGCGTTTACTGCAACGCGTCAATGTCATCAAACAGCTGCCGGTATCGGATATCCGCCCAAATCCGTATCAGCCACGCGAGGATTTTGACGAGATCAAGTTGCAGGAGTTATCCGAATCCATCCGCATGCACGGACTCATCCAGCCGGTGACGGTTCGTGCCATCGGAAGCGAGCGGTATGAGCTCATCAGTGGTGAACGACGGCTCCGCGCCACAAAAATGGCAGGGATCAACCACATCCCCGCTTATATCAGAGAGGTGGATGACGATGAACTCATTGCATTTGCGCTGATCGAAAATGTGCAGAGGGAGCAGCTTAATCCCATAGAAATCGCTCTGGGATACAGAAGACTGATTGAAGAGTGCAATTATACGCAGGATGAGGTTGCCAAAAAGCTCGGAAAGAACAGGTCGACCGTTACCAATATGCTGCGCCTGCTGAATCTGCGTCCATCCATCCAGCAGGCTCTGAAATCCAGTACCATTTCTACGGGGCACGCCCGAAGCCTTATTTCGGTTGAGGATGCAAAAATTCAGGACAGGCTGCTCAACAAGGCCATTCAGGAGGATTGGTCGGTGCGGCAAATCGAGGATGCCGTCCGGAAACTTGCCGAGCGAAAAAACGCCACAAACAAGCTTCTCGGGGAAAAAGACCAGAAAGATGTGCATCTGATGGAGATTTCCAGCCGTTTACGCAAAATATTCAGTACCCGTGTTCAGATAAAAAAGAAAAACAAAGGCGGAGAAATCCGTTTGGAATACTACTCGGATGACGATCTGGAACGAATCATATCACTGCTTGAATCAACCGGTGAACAGTGAACTCCGGGGCAGAGCCGCCTGTGTTTTCATCACGGCAACCATACTGATGAACATCGCCCTCAGTCCGGGAGTGCTCTGTGCCTATGCTGGAACTGCCAGCATAGCAACAGGAATCGATGCATCGACGGGTTATACGGAACAAACTGGTACCTCTCAAAGATTCGTTACGCAGCCGTTCCGCATTCGATACACCCGCTCCGTGCAGTCATCCGATACTGTATTTCCGGATTTTTATTCCGGACGTCAGGACCCATCATCAGTCTTCAGCCATCGCCTGACCCTGTTGGATGATACCGAAGAGTCTCCCAGGGATACGGTCCCCACACCCTCATCCGTGATGCGTAAATCAATGATCATTCCCGGCTGGGGTCAGGTGGTGAACCGGCAGATCTGGAAGGTTCCTGTCATATACGGCTTGCTTGCCGGTCTTACCTATTACAGCATACAGATGGACCAGAACTACCGGGATTACCGGGCTGCTTTTTATAACAGTCAAAACCCCGACGGCGATCAACGGTTCGGGCCCACTCCACCGCATATCGATCCGAATCAGAACCCGGAGTCTATGAGGTACAACAGAAACGTATACCGAAACAGAAGGGACCTGACCATTATCGGTGTGGTTCTTGCTTATGGGCTGAATATCGTCGACGCCTATGTCTTTGCACAGATGCGGGACTTCGATGTCAGTGATGATCTCAGTGCGGGATTTTATCTTGGTCCCGCAAACTTGCCGGGGAATTCAATTCAAAAAGCAACGCTTGCACCAGGGCCGGGGCCCGAGCGAAACAGGTTTTCAGCAAGCAAAAGCATGGATGGGCTGGTACTGACCCTCCAGATAGCACTTCGATAATCCAAAAATACATTCAAAGCAGATTTTCAAATGGAAAAAAAACGAAAGCAAATTCAAAGCAGATATGATTCGCGTTTCGAGCGGGATGTTTGGGGCGTTTTCAAAGTCATGGGGGAATTTGTGGATGGATACGAAAAAATGTCCCATGTTGGTCCCTGCGTCTCCTTTTTCGGGTCGGCCAGATTGAAGGAAGACCATCCCTACTATGAACTGGCCGTGGAAACCGCGAAAAAAATGGCGGAAACCGGATTTGGTATCATAACGGGTGGCGGTCCGGGTATTATGGAAGCCGGAAATCGGGGCGCTGACAAGGCAGGAGGCACTTCGGTGGGCCTCTGCATCTCACTTCCCAATGAGCCGACGGCAAATCAGTACATCGGCGAGGATTTCAGGATACATTTCAACTATTTCTTTGCGCGAAAGGTCATGTTTGTAAAATATGCGCAGGGCTTTGTTGTGCTTCCGGGAGGTTTCGGGACACTGGACGAGTTTTTTGAAGCGATGACGCTCATCCAGACAAAGAAAATCCATCAGTTTCCAATTATTTTGATGGGCAAGGATTACTGGGGAGGGCTGATTGAATGGATAAAAAATACGATGGTTGCGGAGAAGACCATTGATCCGAAGGATCTTGAGCTTTTTCACGTGACAGACGATCCCGATGAGGCCACTTCAATCATCTTCAATTTTTATGAGACCAATAAACTAAGACCCAATTTCTGATTTTTTTTGACCTGAAACCCGCCCTCAGCATATTTTTTTCTGGTATTAAAAACATAAAATGTTAAATTAAGCACCTCGCAGGTACGAAGTTTACGTTTTCTAACGTTTTATAGTCGATTACCCAAACAATAATGCAATTGAACCATATGAACGTTGTAAAAAGCACCTTTGTGGTTATGTCGGCCTTGCTGATTTCCCTTTGTTTCAGCGACGGGATCCAGGCGCAATCACGGGAAGATGCCATAACCAAATTCAATGAAGGATTTGCCTTGTTCAACGAACAGGGAGACTTTCTTGCGGCCATCGAAAAGTTCGAGGAAACCATTGTCATTGCCGATGAAGTTGGTGAGGAAGCAAATGATATCCGTGAACGTGCTGTCGGACAAATACCGAGGCTGGCTTTCATGAATGCTGCGCAACAGGTCAGGGAACGAAATCTTCAGGAGGCTGTAGAAGCTTTTGAAGAAACTATCCGGCTTGCAGAGAGATATGAAGACGAACAGATCCTTCGCCGTGCACGTGGGAACCTTCCGGCCCTGCATTTGAATATTGGCAACCAATACTTCCGGAATGAGCGTAATGAAGAAGCGCTTGAGCATTACAGAAGAGCCATTGAGCTTAATCCATCATACGTCAGTGCATACTACCAAAAAGGTTTGGTGTTTCGGCGACAAAACGATGTTGACCGGACTCTTGAAAACCTGGATGTATCCATTGATCTGGCAAGGGAAGCCGGGGACGAGGAAAACGTGGAAAGAAGCCAGCGTGCGGCCAGGAACTATCTGGTATTCCTTGCATCCGAGCAAATTGAAGAAGAGTATTTCAACCGGGCTATTGACTTGCTTAACCGGGCAGCCGGTTACGGCGAAAGTGCCAGTCTTCACTACCGGTTTGCCGAGGCCTACAACAACCAGAGAAGATACAGTGATGCTCGTACGAGTGCAGAACGTGCCCTTGAACTGGAGACAGGCGGCAGGGCAGACAGGGCAAGAATCTATTTCGAGCTTGGACTGGCCCACAAGGGACTTGACAATACGCAAGCAGCCTGCAATGCTTTCCGTAATGCCATGGTCGGTGATTTCCGGTCAGCTGCAGAACATGAAATTGAGCACGAACTGAACTGCAACTGATTGCGGCAGCATCTGCATTAGGCTGTCATGTTCGTCTCACTCTATCTTGTTATTTTTTTTCAGAAAAGACTTCGGCTTGTGTGCGCTGAAGTCTTTTTTTTTACCCGGACGTCAGCTGTTGCAGATCATTTGATTGCTTCTGCGCAAGGACCCTGCTTTTTTCCGGGTGCATGTGAATACAGGTGAATGTTATGTCATCCAACAGTTTTTCCCCTTCAATGAATTCTTCCACGGCAATCTGGATTTTGCCCAGGATC
>RECX01000288.1 GCA_007693825.1 Balneolaceae bacterium | reverse complement strand
CGTTGTTCACCACCACACCCATAACCAGCAGGGCCCCGGCCATCGCGCTGCGGTCAAACTGCAGGTCGTGATACAGCGCCCCGGCCATGATCCCGATGCCGCCGAGCGGAATGGCCAGCAGAATAACCAGCGGGTCGCGCCACCGCTCCAGCAGCGCCGATATGATCATCCAGACGCTCAGCATGGCCATCAGGAAAATGAGCAGCAGGCTGCGGTCTTCTTCCGCGCCGAACCAGCCCCGGAAACCGGTCGTCACCGACATGCCGGGCGGCACGGGGAACGTCTCGACGACCTCCTCGGCGACGGATTGCCCGAGCCGGCTCGGACCCAGAAAATCAAACGCCACAATACGTGTGTACATCTGGTCTTCGCGGCGGATCTGCGGCAGCGTCCGCTCCCTGGTCAGCTCCCCGATATCCGCCACCGTGAACACCGTCGATCCCATCCGCCGGGGCACATGCAGAAAGTCCTCCATATACTCGCGGTCCCTGAGGTTCCGGGCAATCAGATACATTTGCGTGCCGCCGAATTCGATCCGTCCGTACGGCGAGTGCTCCCGGTTGATATCCAGTTGAACGGCGTGCAGCACTGCCGGACGGCTCAGCCCCCGCGTGGTCATCCGGTCATCGTCGGGACGCAGCACATACTGGTACAGATCGTCCCGCCAGAACATCATTGCCTGGTTGATATCCACCTCCTGCACCCGCCGGTGCCGTAACAACCGCCGCCGCAGCTCTTCGGCCGATGCCTCCAGCTGATCATACGAAAAGCCGGTCAGTGTGATCCGGTGCTGCATCATCCCCCCGCCATACCCGGTCCCGAACGACTCGCCGAAGCCGCTCACCGATATCCGGGTGTTGCCGGTCCGGGCTGCCAGATACGCCGCCTGACCGTAAAGCCGGAACGGATCCGCCCGGTTGAGGTACTCCTCCCTGAAATAGATCTCAACCCGACCGAACGCCCCCTGCTCGTTGATGTGCGACTCGTAATAGGTGATCGCATGTTCAAACGAGCCGGCCAGCGTCTCAAACTGCCGGATGATCTTGTCGATCTCCTCAAATGGGGTGCCAATCGGCGGACGCACCGTCACGGTCACATGATCGTACACCGGCCACCCGGCCCATCCTTCACCGAACCGGACACCGCGATGGAACCGGTACCCAATCCCCCCGATATACCGGTTGATCACATCATCGTTGTCAAAATAGTACCGCGACCACTCGTACAGCCGTCCGGGCTCATCCTCATCCGCCGGCTCCGGCTCGGGGATGAGATAGAGCGGCACCCCGATAAGCAGCACCATGGCCGGATAGATCAGCCAGCGCAGCCGGTGGCGCCAGGCAAAGAAACCGAGAGAGATGCGGGTCCACCGGAACCGTTTTTTCCGGGAGGATGGGGGCTGTGGCCGGGCGAAGAACCGGAGCCGGCCGGCAAGTTTGGACCGGTGAGTGTGGGTGGATGGGGATTGTGCATGCGGGATCCGGACCAGCCAGATCAGCGCGTACGGAATCCAGGTGAGCGATATCAGCACCGAGGCGAGCAGCGTCAGCGTGAGTGCCATGCCCAGCGGCATCAGGAACATCCGCACCTCTTCCATCGCAAAAAGCAGGGGGATGAAGATGCCGACGGTGGTGAGGGTGCTGCCGAAGACCGGGACCAGCACATGCGGCAGATGGCGGCGAACGTGTTCAATGCGCGCCTGCCGGGCAAGCGGAAGGCCGGGATTGACGTGCTCAAACACCACCACCGCGTTGTCGATGATCATCCCGAGGGCGATGGTGAGTCCGGCCAGCGTGATCACATTGATGGTGTAGCCCATTATGTGGAGCATGATCACCGAAAAGAGCAGCGAAAAGAGGATGCTGCCGAGAATGACCAGCGGAGCGCGGACTTTCCGGATGAAGAGCAGGAGCACCAGGAACACGGCAAACAGGCTGATCAGCGCCTGCCGTTCCAGCGCCGCAAGCTCCTCGCGCAGCTCCTCGGTGGCGTCGCGTTCGATCTGCAGATGGATATCGGGTGGAAGTGTGGCCGCGATTTCATCCATGCGTGCTATCACCGTTTCGGCCAGATCGAGCGCATCGACGCCGGTTTCACGTTCGAAACGGATGGTGAGCGCCGGGTTTCCGTTGATGCGCCTGGCGGTGCGCTCCGGATAGTCGCCCACCCTTACCTGTGCGATGTCCCCCAGCAGAATTTGCCGTTCGCTCCCGGGCAGGCTGACCGGCATGGCCGTGATGTCGGATGTGTTCCCGAACATCGGCGGCACCATCAGGCTATACCGCTGTCCGCCGTGCTCGCGGTATCCGGCCGACCGCCACGACAGCCGTTCGTTGACCTGGCGCATCGCCCCGGTGGTACTGATACCCAGCCGTTCGGCGGCCGGCACGTCGAAGTCGATCAGCAGCGCCTGGTCCCGCACCCCTTCAAGCTCCACCCCGGCGATGCCGCGAATCCCGAGCATCGGCAGTTTGATGTTGCGACGGGTAAAATCCAGCAGCTCGCTCGGCATCCGCTCCCTGCTGTTGATCGAATAGACCAGGAAGGTCTGCATTCCCTGAAGTTCCTGCGGCACACGGTGGCTCACCCGTCCCGGCTGCACCGATGGCGGCAGGCTCTCCTCCAGCACGCGCAGATACTCCTGAAGCTCCACGCTGCGGAAATCGACCGGGGCGTGCTTGTGAAAATAGACCGTCACCGATGAGCGCCCCTCATTGCTGACCGACGTCACCCGCTCGACATCCCGCAGCCGGCGGACCTGCTGCTCCACGCGGCGGGTAATCTCCTGCTCAACCACCTCCGGCGAGGTCCGGCTCCACAGATAGCTCACCGTGACACTCGGCAGCTGCATGTCGGGCGACATCTCCACCGGGATCCGCTGCCACACCATAACGCCGACGGCCACCACCGCAAGGTAGAACATCGAAATCAGATATTTTCGCCGGAAGAGTTCGTTCATGGGAAATCAAGGGTGGATGGACAATGCTGAAGCATGACACTACCAGGTTTCGTCAGAGGCCGCCTCTTCAAAACCGGAATCTCGGGTTCACCCGCTGCAAGTGACTGATGGCAAAATGCTGGTCGACGGCCAGGGTGTCGCCGGGCGAGATATCCTCATGATTGATCACCACCCACTCGGATGTGACCGCGACGGGTTCGATGTAGATCCACTCGACCGTATCTCCGTTCAGCCGAAATACGAGCGGTCGGTTGTCGCGCATCAGTTTGGCGGCGCGAGGGATCCGCGAACGCCCCTCGACCGACGCGATGAGCACGCGTCCGTCAACCGTCATCCCGCCGCGCAGTCGGCCCTCCGGGTTTTCAAAGAGCGCCACCACCTGCCCCGTCTTGCTCTGATCATCCACCAACGGTGAAACCGCCTCCACCGTACCGACAGAGCGGTATCCAAACCCGGTCTCCAGTTCCACGGTCATGCCTTCCCGCACATCCGTCAGTTCACTCTCAAGCATGTCGAACCGGACCCGCACCTGCGTCTGGTCCACCAGGCGGCCCAGCTCGGTCCCGGCCGACAGATACTGTCCGCGCGTGAAGTTTTCCCTGGTGTGGATCTGTCCGTCGAATGGCGCCAGGACCGAGGCGTAGCTCAGGTTCAGTTCGGCTCGCCTGAGCTGCACCTGCGCATCGGAATATCCGTGGAAATTGCGCAGGAACCGGTCCATCTCCTCCGGCAGTGTTTCACCACCGATACCGCGCAGCCGCTGATCACGCTCTATGCGGTAATCGGAATCCGCTTTTTCCAGGGCATTGCGGGCATCCTCAAGCGCCATCTGCCACTCACGGTCATCCAGGGCGAGGATGGTGTCGCCCTCGGAGACTCGGTGTCCGTCCCGGACTACATTGTGCGCCACGAATCCCGAAAGCCGGCTGTAAATCCTGATTTCACGCAGCGGTTCCACCTTGCCCTGCGTTTCGATGTGGTGATAGAGGGGCTGGTCATCCGCCCGGTCGAAAATGACGACCGGACGCACCTCCTCCCGTTCGGCCCGGCGGGTTTCAGCGTCCTCGCCGCCGTTGTCATCGGAGCAGGCTGCTGCAAATCCAACCATAATGAAACAGAGCATCAGCAGCAGTGTCGAGCCATTATGGCGATTAAAAAAACGGGGCATGGCAAACAGGTTTTGGTACAGGGTAAAATGGCGGTTGTTTCGCCGTGCGATCAATTGTGTAAACTTTGTTCTCATCCAGTCAGGGGATTTGATTATTGAACTGTTAACAATCAGGATGTTGCCGTATTGATGTGTGTTGCATCCTTCCTGCGCTCGATCCACCGGAAGACCATCGGCACGAGAAAGAGCGTAAGCAGCGTGCTGGAAACCATTCCGCCCATGAGGGCCAGGGCCAGCGACTGCCGGAATTCGTATCCGTCGCCGATCGGGATGATCATGGGGAGGAGTCCGAGCAGCGTGGTCATGGTGGTCATCACGACCGGACGGAACCGGTGCCGTCCCGCCAGATGCACCGCCTCGTCGAGGTTGCCGGTATCGGCATAATAGCGCCGCATGAAATCGACCTTGAGGATGGCGTCGTTGACAGCAATGCCGGTGAGTACCAGAATCCCCATGAACGACAGGATGTTGAGACTGAGTCCGGCCGGCCAGAGCACCAGCAGCGACCCGATCCAGGCAAACGGCACCCCGAGCATGATGATCAGCGGGTATTTCATGTTCTCGTACTGCACGGTGAGGATGACGTAGATCAGAATCACGCTGATGAGCAGCAGGCGCGCCATATCGCGGAGCAGCGACTCCACCTGGATGGCGGTGCCCGAGAGGTGCACATCCACGCCGGTTTCCATGCGGAACGCCTCCACCACGTCGCGGAAATCGCCGCGCTGCCACCACCACGCCGCCAGGCCGATGTCGCTGAGGTAGCTGATGACCGGGGTCTGGTTGATCCGTTCGATCTGCTCCGGCTCGCCCACATGCTCGATGGTCGCCAGCTCGGAGAGGCGCACCATGCGGCCGCGGCTGGGCAGGCGCATTTCGGCGGGATCGAAGTGGGCGCTGACTTGCTGATAGAGCCGGATGTCGATGTTTTCATCCTCCTGCATCCACTCGGTGATCATGGCCCCGCGGGCGGCGGATTCAAGAAACGAGATGACCTCCGGCTCGGTGATGCCGTAGCGCAGCAGGCGGTCCGGACGAAAATGCAGGTGCCAGGTTTCCACCTCTTCGGCGTGCTGCAGGTCGAGCCGCCAGTCCGGGTTGCGGTCGGCAAGCATCCCTCGCAGGCGTTCGGCCCCTGCGGCCCCGGCACGGCGATCCTGCCCGGCCACATGGACCACCACCGGGGCGGCCTGTCGTCCGAGCACGTTTTCGAAGAGCGGCAGCGCCTGCAGTTCCTCGATGCGCCAGTGCGGCTGGTTCTGCTGGAGCGTTTCGATTTCAGAGCGGATAAGTCCGGCCGCGCGTGGATCGTTCAGCGGAATTTCGATGACAAACCGGTTCAGGCCCTCATCCGCCAGCCGGGTGATGTTGGTATCATCGGTGTAGCCGCCGAGCGTCAGTATGGGCCCCACCGCCTGGCTCGTGCCCCTGCCATCCGGGTTCGCCCTCCCATCGACCGGACTCATGCGTGCATTGTCCGGACTCACCCTCCCATCGACCGGACTCATGCGAACATTATCCGGATTCATCCCGCCGGCAAACGTATCCATCCCCGCAACATTATGGATGGATGCGGTGAAGGTCCGGGCGGCTTCTTGGGTGCTGCGCAGCGCGGTATTGCCCGGCATGGTGACCCGGTAGCGCAGCCGCTGCTCCTCCCCTTGCGGGATGAGCTCTTTCGGTATATAGAGAAACGCGACGACGGCAAGCGCCATCGCGACCAGGAAGAGCGAAACAACAAGCACGGGCCGGCGGATGCTGGCGAGCAGCAGCTTTTCGTAGCGGGCCTGGGCACGGTCCATTCCGCGGGTGAATATCGTGCTTCGGTCTTCGGGGAGGTCCGTGGGTGTTATTTCGGGGGGATGGGGCCGGCGGCCGGATTGCCCGGTTGCACTGCTGGCTTCGGTCTCACCCGATGCTGCCGGGCCGGTTTCCGCGAGCCTTCTTCGTCTCCTGAATTTCTGCACCTGCAGCACCAGCACCGGCAGGATCAGCAGCGCCACCAGCAGCGATGAAAGCAGCGCGATAGAAAGCGTGAGTGCCTGGTCCCTGAAAAACGCGCCTTCGAATCCTCCGAGAAAGACCAGCGGCAGAAAGACGGAGATGGTAGTCAGGGTGGATGCGGTCACTGCCAGGGAAATTTCGCGGGTGCCTTTGCCGGCCGCCTCGAAAAGCGGGAGGCCCGATTTCCGGTGGCGATTGATGTTTTCCAGCACCACAATGGCGTTGTCGACCAGTAATCCGATGCCGAGGGTGAGTCCGCTTAGTGAAATGATGTTGAGCTGAATCCCGGACAGGTACATCACAAAAAAGGTCAGCATGATGCTTACGGGGATGGCGATGCCGATGGTGAGCGGACTGCGCGGGTCGTTCAGGAAGAAAAAGAGCACAAAAAAGGCGAGGATGCCGCCGAGCAGCAGCGTCTGGAGCAGGTTGTTGATCGAGGCTTCGATAAAAGTGGCGTTTTCGCTGAGCACATCGATGGAGAAGCCGGGGAATTGCTCGCGCAGCTCCTCGAGGACCGGGGTCATCTGATGGAACACCTGCACGAGGTTGCTCTCGAAGTCCTTTTTCACCAGGACGGAGAGGACCGGGAGGCCATCCACCATGGAAAACGAAACCGGATCACGTTCATCCATCCGGACCTCCGCGACATCCTGGAGTCGCAGGATGCGCTCACCGCCGACGGTTTTCAGCGGCAGGCGACGTAGCTGTTCGATCGAGGTGATTCGGCTTTCGATTTTAAGTGAGTAGCGATACCAGCCATCCCGCAGCTCCCCGGACGGCGAGAATTCGTTGGCCTCGCGAACCCGGTTCCGGATTTCGGCGGTGGAGAGGCCGTAACGGTCGGCCAGATGGGGTTGATACCGGATGTGCACCTCGGGGGTAAGCGCCCCGACGATCACCGCCTGGGCGATGCCTTGTTCCTGCTCGAGCCGGCGCGTGAGGACGCGGTCGGCCCATTGTTTAAGTTCGAGGCGTTCCTCATAAGCGGGGTCGGGGTTGTCGCGAAGCTGAATTCCGAGGATGGCCACCGGTTCGTCGCCGGGGTCGGAGTAAACCAGTTGCGGGCGTTCGGCCTGTTGCGGTAGGCTGAACCGGACCTGGTCGAGCCGTTCGCGGGCGTTAAGGAACGCCAGATCCATATTGTGCCCCCATTCGAATTCGAGCGACACGAAACCGATGCCCTGCCGGGCGAAACTTTGCGAGCGGCGGAGGCCGGGCAGTGTGCCGAGGGCGGCCTCCAGCTGCTCGTTGATACGCGTCTCCACCTCACTCGCCGAGGCGCCGGGCCATTCGGTTCGGACCATAAGCGAAGGTACGTCGACATCCGGCAGCAGGTCAACCGAAAGCTCCTGCAAGGCGATATATCCGAAGATAAACGTCGCCAGCACGAGCATGATGGCGGTTATAGGGCGTTTGAGGAGCATTTTTTGCTAAAAAGTCACAGATTGCAACGGTTATCCCGGATATAAAAATGGCAACTTTGATTTCTGAGGCATAGATGGCGCGTCTGACTCTGCTTGCTGCATCAGATTACAAAATCTAATCGTAAAATTCACAGGGTTTTGTTAGTGCAATCATGTTTCTGAAAATGGATAAAATTAATGTCAAGACATTCACAACACAGTATATCCCTCTTTTCGATGCTCTCTGCCAGGGCTGGGTGCTATTGGCATCGGAAAGTGTGCTCAGCGGGACCTTATGACTCAGCCCCATGTGATAGCGCTTACCATCAAGGGCATTCAAGGTCGTTGTTACGTCGCGAAGGCTATCGCGGAAAGTGAGTTGACCGAAACACATACAGATGAACTGTTCCCGGCAGGTGAGTTTGCGGACACGGTGATTTCCCTTGTGACGTTTCACAATTTTCTGGAATTTGTATTTGGGAACTACATCCATAAGTTGAGTAAAGATCGTTTTACTGGATTACATAAACTGTGTTGGATTTATCTTTTTGGGGTCTTATTGACTCGCACAAAGTGCGAGCTCAAGTCCAAAAAAATCTCAACAGCATGTTATCCATTGTGCTACAGTTATTTACGAGAACATAAAATTAGTTTAACCGGACACTACTGATGCAATTAATTAAAATAATATTGCTTTTTGTGATGGTGATCACTGCCTGCTCGAAACAGGAAAAACAGGGAGAGTCCGTCTTTGAAAAACATGAGGTTCATGAATCGACCGTATTTCTAAGTCCGGAAATTGCAGATTTTGTCGGAATGCCGATTCAAATAAAAGCCGAAACCGGAGCATTGTATTTCACCGATAATTCTTTTGACAGAGTAA
>RECX01000280.1 GCA_007693825.1 Balneolaceae bacterium | reverse complement strand
AACACGGTCATGGAAAACTACGAGATCCGTTTACCAGATACCTCCACAACCTGAGCCCCCATCGGCTCCACCATAACCTGAACGCATCGGCTCTGCCCCGACCTGAACCATCGGCTCCACCATAACCTGAACCATCGATGCATCATATCCTGAGTCCCATCGATGCCACCCCAACTTAATTTGACCCAAAACAGATGAAATGTCCATGACCGGTATTATCCCGGACACACAGGAGCATGATTAAAAACGTCATGGACATTCTATCTGACCTATTAAATAAAAAAATTTAAACAGATGAAATGGCCATGACGGCTCTCCGTCACACAGGAGCATGATTATAACCGTCATGGACATTCTATGTGACCTTATGAATCAGAAATTATAAACACATGAAATTCGGAGTTATTGTTTTTCCGGGATCCAATTGCGATCACGACGCGTACCATGCCCTGAAACACGAGCACGGCATCGACACCACCTTTATCTGGCACAAAGACACCGATCTCGGGAACGTGGACGGCATCATCATCCCGGGTGGATTTTCGTATGGCGACTACCTGCGGAGCGGGGCCATTGCCCGTTTCTCCCCCGTGATGAACCAGGTGGCCGGTTTTGCCGGCAAGGGCGGACCGGTACTCGGCATTTGCAACGGCTTCCAGATTCTGCTGGAAGCGCAGCTGCTCCCCGGCACCATGATGCACAATGAACAGCTGAGGTTTACCTGCAAGTTTGTCAACCTGCTCTGCCAGAACCGCAACACCCCGTTTACCGCCTGCATACCGGAAGACCGGATATTATCCATACCCGTGGCACACGGAGAAGGGAACTATTATGCCGACCGTGACCTTCTCAGCAAACTGGAAGACGAAAATCAGATCGTTCTCAGGTACTGCAGCGCAGAAGGCGAAGTCACCCCCGAAGCAAACCCGAACGGATCAACAGCAAATATTGCCGGCATCTGCAACAAAACAGGGAATGTAGTGGGCATGATGCCGCACCCTGAACGTGCCGTAGAAGAGAAGCTCGGGTCGGCGGACGGTCGTTTCTTCTTTGAGTCGGCTCTTGCGCAAATCGCACCCGCCTTGTAACCATCTCCCATTTCCATGACCCAGCCAGAACGCCAGAAACTTCACTGCAAGGACCTTGTCAAACGGTATAAAAAACGCACCGTTGTGGACAATGTGTCCATCTCCGTCAACCAGTCGGAGATTGTCGGTCTGCTGGGGCCCAACGGCGCCGGAAAAACCACCACCTTCTATATGGTAGTGGGACTGATCCGGGCGGAAAAGGGACGCATCTACCTCAACGATAAAGACATAACCACACTCCCCATGTACCGGCGCGCACGGTACGGCATCGGCTACCTGTCCCAGGAGGCCAGTGTTTTCCGCGATCTTACGGTGAGGCAGAACCTTGAGTCCATTCTTGAGTTTTACAAATTGAGCAAGGCGGAAAGACGGGAGCGGGCCGACGAACTCATCGAGGAGTTCAACCTGCAGACCGTCGTCAACAACAAGGGATTCAACCTCTCGGGCGGTGAACGACGCCGAACCGAAATCGCCAGGGCAATGGTCACAAGACCCAATTTCCTGCTGCTTGATGAACCGTTTGCCGGCGTCGATCCCATAGCCGTGGAAGACATCCAGCAGATCATCTCCGGCCTGCGCCAGAAAAATATCGGGATCCTGATCACCGACCATAATGTTCACGAAACCCTGGCCATCACCGACCGGGCCTACCTCATGTTCGAAGGGCGCATCCTCAAAGAGGGCTCTTCTGACTTTTTGGCGGAGGATGATGAGGCAAGAAAACTGTATCTTGGCGAACAGTTCAGACTGGACCGATACAATTACGAAACCGAACAAAAAGACAAATAATGACTGTAGAGGAAATTACCGTTCAGGAACTGAAGAAAATACAGGACGAAAAAGAGCCTGTTCTTCTGATTGACGTTCGTGAAAAATTCGAGAAGGATCTTGTGGATATCGGCGGGGATCTCATTCCGCTGGGACATCTTTCAGACCGCCTGTCTGAAATCGAATCGCACAAGGATCATTCTGTCATCATTTACTGCCGCAGCGGTGCCCGAAGTGCGGAAGCCTGCCGTATCCTCATGTCCCGGGGATTCAAGGATGTCAAAAACCTCAAAGGGGGCATCCTTAAGTGGGCCGACGACATTGACCCCAGCCTCCCAAAATACTGATCCTCGACACGAATCCGGTGCTGGCACGGAACTGATCTGATACAAATCCGGTGCTGGCACGAAACTGATCTGATACGAATCGCGTGCTGGCACGGCAGGGCCGATACTGCCCCGTTATGGACCTGTGGACGTGCTTTCAACTCGCGGCAAATCCCATCTGCCGTCGGCTTTTTACAGATGCTCCCGCCTTGTTATGACAGAAAACCAGGCGCAGGCGGCAATCTGGTCAGGAAGTGAATCAGACGAAGGCGGCAAATCTGGTCAGGAAGTAAATCAGACGTAGGCGGCAATCTGGTTCAACAGCTCTTCGTTGCTGCTGGTCCGCTTCAAAACCTGAAGCAGGCTTGCCATGGATTCCTTGGGAGACTTTTTCAGCAGGTACCGGCGTACCATGTTGCGCTCTTCCAGCGAGTCGTCGATGAATCTGTCCTCGTTCCGGGTACCTGATGCGGCGATATTGATCGCAGGAAAAATACGATCGTCGGCAATTTCGCGGTCAAGGACCAGCTCCATGTTTCCGGTTCCCTTGAATTCCTCAAAAATAAGATCGTCCATCCGGGAATTGGTTTCCACCAGGCAGGTTGCAATGATGGTGAGTGAGCCGCCATTCTCGATTTTGCGGGCCGATCCAAAGATCTTCTTGGGTATGTCGAGCGCCCGGATATCGAGTCCGCCCGACATGGTCCGCCCGCCCCCGGCCTGTGCGGCGTTGTATGCGCGGCTCAGGCGCGTGATCGAATCTATCAGCAGCACGGCATCCTTGCCCATTTCGGCTTTTCGTTTTACATAGCCGAGAGCCAGTTCTGAAATGCGTGTATGGCTTTTTGTGGATTTGTCATTGGAGGAGGCAAAAACACGACCTTTCGTGGTGCGGATGAAATCGGTCACCTCTTCCGGCCGCTCATCAACGAGCAGCACGGCCAGTTCTATATCCGGATGATAGTCGTCAACGGAACGGGCAATGTTTTTAAGCAACACGGTTTTACCCGTTCGCGGCGGTGCCACGATCAGCGCCCTCTGCCCTTTCCCAACCGGTGCAATGAGATCGATGACGCGCAATTCAATCTCATCAGGGCTGCGTGAAAGTTTGATCTGTTCAACAGGCATGATCGGGGTTTGCAAATCAAAGCGGACAGCCTTGGCCCAAACCTCGTAGGGCTCGCCGTTGACCGAATGCACACTGACAAGCCGCTTGTTTCCTCTTTGATCCTGCTCAATTTCTCCCTCTACCAGCAATCCGGGCTTCAGATTGAAAAAGCGGACCATGTCCGGCACCGCAAAAGGATCCTGGGGAGTTGCTGTGAACTCATGATCCAGCTTCCGTAAAAAACCGACCCCTTTTTCAGTAACCTCCATGATGCCGGAATACAGGCCTGCCGGTTTCACATGCTGGTTATCAAGAAAATTGGGCAGGCCGCCTCCACGCTGCTGGTTGCCGCCCTTCTTACCTTTCGGTCGGCTTTTTTTACCCTTTTTTTTGCGGTTGCGTCCTTTTTTATCCTGGGAATTACTCATTTTTTTATTGTTTTTTTTGATAACGGGGGGGGGCCAGACGCTCGAATATCATTGGGAGCAGTCTGTAAACAAAGTCTTCCCCTTTGTCCTTGCCATACTGCGTTCAGGACGGATAATCTATCTCAAAAAGGAGTTATTCCCGGATGGACGTGTTGCTCAGTCCGCTTGAATCAGCGGATGGTCGTCTCTTCAGCAATCCAGGAGTAACAATCTCTAAGGGAACCGTCGATACGGATTCTTTCACCCGTATTCCAGTTCTGATAGAATTTTTCTTCTGCGGTTGGCGTAACCGGCTCGTAGATTCGGTACAGGCGATTGACCGCGGCACTGACACCGGAATTGCGTTGAATGGCCCTGTCAAGATAGTCCAGCACCAGCCAGTAAACGGCCTTGTCAATACGTGTCATATCGCTTCCGGCGCAACGTGATACGGCCTCCGCGTAGATCTGCGCGATGGTGATTTGCGGTTCACCCCAGTTTGAGTCTTCGCTTGCAGCACGGCGTGCAAAACGACGTGCTTCCTGAAGATCCCTTAGACTCAGGTAGTTCTCGGCAATCCGCAGCGATGTACGTGCCTTTACCGCACCCTGCTGTATTTCATGCACCTCGGACAAATATCGGATAGCTTGACGATACTCACCCTCATTTTCCGCCTTGTCAGCCAGACGCGTGATGTTGGCAATACTGGGTTCCACTTCGTACATGCTTTCTGCCATCTTTCTGGCCTCGGACCGGTCACCGACCGCCTGGTACAGCTCGTAAAGCTCTTGCATCAATTCTATATTTCCGGGATCTTCCTTCAGATCCTCTGACAACAACTCGATTCGTTCGCCCGGATCGGTAATAAGGTCATTCCTGGTCTGGGCAAAAAAGTCCCGGGTGTTTTCATCAGCAAATGGTTCGGCCTCGTTAATGATCGCGAAGGCATTTTCCCGGTCATTCTGCCGGGCATAGTTCTGAACAATAAGCTGCACATAATATCCGCCACCCGATTCTGTCGCCCGTTTCGGATCCAGGCGGAACATCTCTTCGTAGCTCTTGAGCGCCAGCTGGAAAGCATTCCGGATATGGTCCGAGTTGCTTTGATAGAATCTGCCGCGATTGAAATGCCAGCGGTATTTGTCGATCTCTTCCTCGGTGAAGAGCGCAAAGACCCTGTCAAACATATGCAAGGACGAGTCGAGGTATGCCTCACGCAAGGCAGGATCTTCCTGCTGGGTGGACATATACTCATAAATGTCGATCATTCGACGGAAGTTGCGCTCGGCCGGATAGTTGCCCGGGTACTCCTCCATCTCTTTCGGGTGCGCCTCTATCAGCCAGCGCCCGTAGATCAGTGCCTGCTCGTACTGTTCGTTCCGGAAGTCTTCGGAAAACAGAGACTGGATCTGAAGCGGTGTATAACCGAAGGGCTGGGCGCCTGCCGCACTGGTCATAACCAGCGCTGCAATCAGAATAAGAATAGATTTTGCCATGATCTTGAGAGTTGGTCAGTTACTGTTTGCTTACTGCAGACGACGTTGTATAAACATGAGTTCCGACAAGTTGAAAGAGAGACTCAATCCAAAAACCCTTTCCGAAATCAGTCCGGCCGACTGCGTTCCCCGGAATCCATACTCTGCATTGATATCAATTGACGAGTTGGTCCTGGAGGATGGAATGCTGATACCGCCATGAATGGTGAAGGTTTCAATCTCATTGTCGTTGAGTTTAAGGTTGCCTGTATCATATGATACGCCCAACCTGTATATAAGGTTCGAAAGGAAGCCGGAAGCATCCCTGCGGGCAGCGATGAACTGTCCGCCCAGGCCAAGCCTGATACGGTCTTTGAGGAACGCTTCTGACTCCCCGCTGAAATTGGAATAACTGCTCCAGTTCTGATAGAGCACATCGCTGGTAATCTGAAAAAATGGATTGGGATTGTAGGAAAATCCGGCACTTGCCTCCATCGGATAGACGACCTGGCCATCACCGTAATCGGATGGCGGACGGATGGTCACATCATTCAAATCGATTCGTGATTCAAGTTTTCGCTCAGAAACAAGATTGACCGGCAGTGATACCATCGCCCCGAAAGTTACCCGGTCGTTTTGCCGGAAAGCATTTCTCTGCTGGTAATATATGCCAAAACGGTTTCCAAATCCATAATGCGAGGTAGATTCCCGTAAATTTGAAGGCCGGTAATCCGGATTATCAAAGAATACGGTCTGCTCCCGGCGGATGTTACCAATCAATAATGACGGGGCGTATCCGATCGAGAGGCTGCTTGTGAGCCGGTAACCCACACCAAGCTCCACTCTGTTGATGCCGCCATTGCCCTTGTTTTCAATGACATAATTCAGTTCGTCACCGGTGTGATTCTCATCCGGCGCCAGCTGATACGGGTTCTGCATCGTAAACCGGGATGAAGTCAGTGGCGAGAGAGACAGATTGAATCCAAGGCGATCCCTGATGAGCGGCATCACCACCTGGAACGGGCCGCTGTGAAACTGGGTGGACCGGTATTGTGTATCCGGCGATGTAGCATCAAAACTTGAAATCTCAAAGGCGCCGCTTGCGTTGGTAAAAACCGCCCGGGACCATACTGCCGGATTGGATATCCCCGGGACCCTTGCGTCATGAAGGGCAACACCATAGACACCCATACCTTTTGCATATGACGCCCGGAAGTCATTGGGACTGCCGAGTGCGAAATGTGAATAGGCAGAACCTCCCCTCCACACATCCTGGGCTTTGGCCGGTAAAAAAAACCCGGTCAATAATATGACTAAGACCGGCAGGGATTTGGCAAATCGTCTCATAGTTTCGGTGTGGGCTTACTGCTCTTTGGAAATACTGGTAATTAACAATTTTGGCTGTCTTCGGGAGCTATCCTGCCCGGACAATAAGGTCGGGATAAGCCGTCCGTCATTTCCGCCTACAACCGCGTAAAGCCTGCGGTCGTCTCCACCGTTTCGCAGCCGTTCATTGGCCAGATTGGTCAGATTAACGCGGTAGGAACTGTCTCCGGCACGACGGGTAGCCTGGAAACGGGGATCGACGGCGATTGCAAAATTCAGCTGATCCGGAGTAAGATAATAGACCAGCATCGTCTCGGATCGGGGTCGCTCGAAATCAGCGGGAATGCCGGTCTTCATGCGCACCGTGTCTTCATAAATAACGAGTTCCACCCTTGAAAAATTGGTGGTGCCAAGGAACTCCTCGGTAAAATCAATGTCCAGTTCAAGCATGCTCCCCCTGGTGTTGAAGACCGGCTTGCTTGAGCCCGGAGCCGCTTCGTCCGGCCCTTCCTTCTCAAGACTGATTGCCGAACTGCTTATTTCCTTGCTGAGATCTCTCATGCCGTCACCCGATTCAACAAGCATTCTCGCACGGGAAACCTGTATTGAGAACATTTTTTCCGTACCCTCCGCAGGCACAATCGCCAGCCCGGGCATATCTGCAAGGTAAAGGGAATCACGCAATGTCGAAGTCCGCCTGTTGAAAATTTCCCTGAATCTGCCTGTCCATTCCTCACTCAACCGAACCGTTACGGAATCGCGGTCGGTGATGGAAAACCGTCCGACCACTTTTCTGCTCATGTCCGGATTTTTCGCAAGGGCGGGGATGGAATCATAGCGCCATGACGAGCTTCTCCATGGCCGGGCGATTTCCACTACTTCAAAATCGCTGCGGGCCGTTTCCACGCCATAGCGGCTGCTGACATTCAGGCTGAGACGCACAACGGCGTTATCACCGATGGAATCGGCCTCGGACTCTCTGCTGATTGATGGACGCAGGAGTGCCGTCGCCGTCATATCACCGAATACGGGGTCTTCAATCCGGCCGGTAGTGACAAATGTCCGGTTTCCACTGAATGAGGGGGAACTGACAACCGAAATATTGGAGATCAACAACGAATCGGAATTCACTGTTACATCGTCCGGAGATAAATCGCCGCCAACTATCGGAGTATCGTCACAAGATGAGACAAGTCCAACTGCCAAAAGCAGCATCAGGGGAAGTGCAAGACGGTTCAAAATGCCGTCGAACGTATACATATAGCTTAGAACCAGAGGTTATTCCGTAATTTTTTTGTAGTAATCGGCAAATTTGCTGGATACATCCTGAGGCGAACCCTGGATCTTGTCCGGCGTAATGTTCAGTTTTTCAAACGTCTCATCCAGTTCCGAACCGAGCTCGTTCCCGGTCACGACGTGGTCTGCGTAAGAGAGCCCTGCCCTCAGAAAGTCAACTTTGCCGTCAAACATCACCGAACTTCGGTCAAAATCTTCGGGAAGGGTCATAAGATCCAGGATGCTCTCATCAAAAATACCGTGATTGACAGCGCTGTGAACATTGAAGACCACCTTGGTCTGCGAAAAATTCTCGTCGTCCTTGTAAACCGATTTGAGCAGCACCGGGATAAATCCGGCCGCCCAGTCGTGACAGTGAATGACGTCAGGCTTCCAACCAAGCTTTTTAACGGTTTCCAGAACGCCCTTATTATAAAATACAAGACGCTGATCGTTGTCCGGGAAAAACTCCTCGGTCTGCGGATCGGCAAACAGACCTTTTCTCTTGAAATACGTATCGTTATCCAGGAAATATACCTGAAGTTTTGCGTTGGGAATACTGGCCACTTTGATGCGCATGCTTTCTTCCTGGCCGCCCACTCTGACCTTGATGCCGGCCAGGCGGATCACTTCGTGCAAACGGTTCCTGCGGTCGTTTATGGATCCGTATTTAGGCAGAAGCAAGCGGATTTCGAATCCTTTATCCTGAAGGGAAGCCGGCAAAAAACGAAGCAGGTCCGCCGTATGGGTCATACGTGCGAATGGTGATATTTCAGCAGCAGCGTAAAGAATTTTCATAATGGGTCAATTCACGTTTC